>JAEZGP010000069.1 GCA_023437285.1 Actinomycetes bacterium
CCAGGCGCGAGCGGGCCTCGTCGAGCTTCTCGCCGTGCAGGGTGCGCTGGCGGCCGGCGCTCTGCTGGGCCTGCCGCTTCAGCCCACCCGCGACGATCTTCGGGATGCCGCCGGCGAGTTGCTGGCGGCGGCCCTGGGCCGCGCGCCGGTCGGCCTTGATCCGGGCCTCGATGAGGTCGCGCTGCTGGCGGCGCACGTCGCCCTCGGCGGCGCGGACCAGCCGCAGGGCGGTCTGCTGTTCGGCGGCCACGGCCGCCTCGTAGTCGCTGAACGTCCCGCCGTACCAGCGCAGCCCGCCGTCGCGCAGTTCGGCGATCTGGTCGACGCGTTCGAGCAGCTCGCGGTCGTGGCTGACCACGACGAGGACGCCGGGCCAGGTCGCGACGACGTCGTAGAGGCGGGTGCGCGCGTCCAGGTCGAGGTTGTTGGTCGGCTCGTCGAGCAGCAGGACCGTGGGCGGGTTCAACACGTACGCGGTGAGACCGAGCAGCATCGCCTCGCCGCCCGAGACCTCGCCGACGCGCCGGTCGAGTCCGATGTGGGCGAGGCCGAGCCGGTCGAGCGCCGCGCGGGCCCGCTCGTCGACGTCCCAGTCGTCACCGACGGCCGCGAAGTCGGCGTCCGTGCCCGTGCCCGCCTCGATGGCGCGTAGCGCCCGGCGTGTGGCGGCAATGCCGAGCACCTCGTCGACGGGCAGGCCGGGGTCGAGGGTGAGGTCCTGGCGCAGGTACCCGAGAGTGCCGGCGACCTGCACACCGCCGTGCGCGGGGCGAAGTGCCCCGGCGATGAGGCGCAGCAGGGTGGACTTGCCGGAGCCGTTGGTGCCGACGAGGCCCGTGCGGCCGGGACCGACCGCGAAGGTCAGGTCGTCGAACAGTTTCTGCCCGTCGGGCCAGGTGAAACGAAGGTCGTTGACGACGATGGCGTGCTGCATGGCGGCCTCGCAAAGGGGGGTGCGGATCGGACGGCGGCACGCGCGACCCGTCAGGGTCGGCGCGGTGTGTGCGGCCTCAGATCAGCAACGGCCCGCTCCCCTCAACGACAACAAGGCATCGACCATGCTAGCGGTGCCCCGCGACGCGGCCCAGCGATTTAGTCCACGTGCCGGGTGAGGATCACGTGCGGCCCGATGTCCGGGATGTCGAAGACGTCGCCACGTTCGGTGAATCCGTGCCGACGGTAGAAGTCCAGGGCGCTTACCCGGGCGTTGCACCAGACCAGGCCGCCGCCGCGGGCGGCGACGCCGGCCAGGCCGGCCTTGAGGACCTGGCTGCCGAGCCCTTCGCCGCGGCGCGCCTCGTCGGTGGCCATCCCCCGGAACCGCCAGGCGGGCATGCCGTCGAGGTCCTCGGGGACGAACGTGACGCAGGACACGACCTCGCCGGCGTCGTCGCGATAGGCGAGGTGGAAGGAGCCGGGCCGGCGGTCCTGGACGAACCTCGCCGAGTCGCGGGGCAGGCCGGGCCGCAGTACGCGGCATCGAAGGTCGATGATGTCGTCCAGGGGTACCTCTTCGATCACACGGAAAGTGTGCCACTGTCTCAGATCCGACGCGCAGCGATGATCACGTAAACGGGACGAACCGGACCTCCGGCACGAATCTTGAGGTGGGTGATCACCTGGTTGCCGGATACGCTCGATGGGTACGTTGGAAACACTGATGTTGGCCGGTCCGGGAATCGTCAGACCCGTCGCGTCGTTGGATCCAACGGATGCCGTTGGAGCAATCCGAGTCCGGAGGGGAACGAACCGATCATGGGCGAGCGCATGCTGCGCGGAAGCCGACTTGGCGCCGTCAGCTACGAATCCGACCGCAACACGGAACTGGCGCCGCGCCAGACCCGTGAGTTCCTGTGTGCCCGCGGCCACCAGTTCGAGGTGCCCTTCGCGGTCGACGCCGAGGTGCCGACCACCTGGGAGTGCAAGTTCGACGGCACGGTCGCCCGCCTCGTCGACGGCACCGAGCCGGAGGCGAAGAAGGCCAAGCCGCCGCGTACCCACTGGGACATGCTGCTCGAGCGGCGCAGCATGTCGGAACTCGAGGACATCCTCAACGAGCGGCTCGAAGAGGTCCGCGTCCGCCGCGGACGCACGGCGTAACAGCGCTCACACACCACCACGAACCGTGGCGGCCCCGCAGCGGGTGCCGCCACGTTTTCGTGTCGGCCACCGTCGGGCCTAGGGCCGCTGCTGGTCAGGGGGCTCGACGATCTCGCCCTCGATCGCCGGGGGCGGTGACGACGGCGTCGACGATGGCGGCGGGGGCGGCGGCTCGTTGCGCTGCGCCGGACCGTAGCGGACCCGTACCTTGCGCGGGCCGAACAGGTTGGCCCGGGTACGCGAGGACATGCGCCGGTCCACCAGGCGCAGCACCATCGACCGGCCCGCCCGGCGGGTCACGGGCAGCACCATGAGCAGCCCGATCACGTCGGTGATGAAGCCCGGCAGCACCATGAGCAGCCCGCCGATGAGCACGAGCAGCCCGTCGGTGGCGGCGTTGCCCGGCGGCCGGCTCGCCGCCAGGTCGGCGCGGAACGACCGCCACGCCCGGGTGCCCTCGTGACGCAGCAGCCAGGCGCCCACCAGCGTGGTGGCCAGCAGGAGCAGGAACGTGGCCAGCGCGCCGATGGCGCGGCCGACCAGGATGATCACACCGATCTCGGCGACCGGCAGGACCACCAGGAACAGGATCAGCAGCGCGCGACGCACGGCGGCTCCGGTCAATCGCCCGGTCGGCCGGTCAGCTTGCGGCGCACCGCCGTGGCGCGCGCCTGCACGCCCCAGACCGTGGTGCGCCACAGCGCCTCACGCACGATGGAGGAGCTCATCTTGCTGGCCCCCCGCTCGCGCTCGGCGAACGTGATCGGCAGCTCGACGACGCGGAACCCCTGGCGCAGCGCGCGCCAGGCGAGGTCGACCTGGAAGCAGTAGCCCTGCGACGCCACCGAATCCAGTTCGATCTTGTCGAGGACCGGCATCCGGAAGGCCCGGTACCCGCCGGTGATGTCCTTGATGGGTACGCCGATGGCCATGCGTACGTAGAAATTTCCGAGGCGCGAGATGGCGAAGCGGTGCGCCGGCCAGTTGACGACCTTCCCGCCGGGCACCCAGCGGGAGCCGAGCACGAGGTCGGCGTTGGACAGCGCGTCGAGCAGCTTCGGCAGCTCCTCGGGGGCGTGCGAGCCGTCGGCGTCCATCTCGACGACCGCGTCGTAGCCGTGCTCCTTGGCCCAGGCGAAACCGGCCAGGTAGGCCGCGCCGAGGCCCTGCTTGCCCTCGCGGTGCAGCACCTTGATGTGCTCGTCGGCGGCGGCGAGTTCGTCGGCGATGTCGCCCGTACCGTCGGGGCTGTTGTCGTCGGCGATCAGGACGTCCGCGTTGGGTACGGCCGTGCGGAGGCGTTCGGTGATGACCCGGATGTTCTCGGCCTCGTTATAGGTGGGAATGACGACCAGTACCCGGCCGACGCCTGGGTATGTGTCGGTGTCCGACGATGGGTTCGTCACTCTTCCTGCCCTTCAGCCACCGCCCCGGCCCCTTCGCGGCGCCGGCGGACAATTACCCCGCAGGCGATGATGGTAAGCGCCGCGCCTGCCAGAGTGAATTCGGGCACTCCCCCGAATCTGCTAGCAATGGTACGTCCTGCTGGCAGCGCCACCGTAGCCGTGATCACCGCCGGCACATTGAATCCGGTTGATTGGGTTACCGTCCCGTCGGCGGTGACGAAGCCCGAGATGCCCACCGTCGAGGCCATCAGCGCCGCCCGCCCGTGCTCCACGGCCCGCAGGCGCACCATCGCGAACTGCTGGCCGGCCTCGGCCGCGTTGAACGTCGCGTTGTTCGTCTGCACCACCAGCAGCTGCGCGCCCCCTTCGACCACGTCGCGCACGATGGCGTCGTAGGCCACCTCGAAGCAGATGACGTCGCCGATGGTGACGTCACCCATCCGCATGACCCCGGGACGGTCGCCGCCGACGAAGTCGGTCCGTACGAGGTCGACCTTGTCGGTGATCTTGCGAGCGAGATCACGCATCGGCACGTACTCGGCGAACGGTACGGGGTGCCGCT
>JAEZGP010000142.1 GCA_023437285.1 Actinomycetes bacterium
GTGCCGATGTAGTTGTGGCCGAGCTGCAACGCCTCGCGCAGGCTCAGCTCCAGCACCTTCTTGGCACGGGGAGTGAACGGGATATGGCCGCTGGGGGCCTGCTGGCCCTGGCCGATGATCTCCTCCACCTGGGCGCGCACGGCCTCCAGGGAGATGTCGAGGGACTCCAGCGCCTTGGCAGCGACGCCTTCACCCTCATGGATGAGGCCGAGCAGGATGTGCTCCGTGCCGATGTAGTTGTGGCCGAGCTGCAGCGCCTCACGCAGCGACAGCTCCAGCACCTTCTTGGCGCGCGGCGTGAACGGGATGTGCCCGCTCGGCGCCTGCTGGCCCTGGCCGATGATTTCCTCGACCTGCTGCCGCACGCCCTCCAGAGAGATCCCGAGGCTCTCCAGGGCCTTCGCGGCCACGCCCTCACCCTCGTGGATGAGGCCGAGCAGGATGTGCTCCGTACCGATGTAGTTGTGGTTGAGCATCCTGGCTTCTTCCTGCGCCAGGACGACCACCCGTCGGGCCCGGTCGGTGAACCTCTCAAACATTCGCTCGTGCTCCTCACGTGCCGGCAAAGCACCGCGCTGTGGATGTCAACACTCTATCTCCGAGAGGGGACGACTCCACGCGGTGAATGGACGCTGCCGTCTAGCTCGCGCACCGTGACGGACTGACCGAATCGGACTTACCGCTCATTTAGGCAGCAAACCCACCCCTTTTGTGGGGTTTTATCCGCCGAACCGCCACCCGAGAAGATCGGGCCGGTACGCGCACAGCGAACATGTCAACAAACCGGAGAGGCGAAATGTTTCATGATCGCGGGTGGCGGGTGACCGTAATCACGCCGCCGCCCACGATCACCGGGCCGGTTAGCGCCCGGCCTCCTTGTGGTACTGCTCGACGATCTCCTGCTTGATGCGGCCCCGAGGCGCCACGGAGATCCCCTTGCGCTGCGCCCAGGTACGAATGGCCTTGTTCTGCTCCCGCTCCGCGGCCGCACCACGGCCCCGCGCGGTGGCACTGCGACCGCCGATGGTCACCGCCCGACGACGGTCCGACCGCGAGCCCTTCTCCACATACGGAGCGAGAAACTCACGAAGCTTAAGGGCGTTCTTCTCCGAGAGGTCGATCTCGTAGGCAACGCCGTCCAGGCCGAACTTCACCGTCTCGTCAGCGGTACTTCCATCGAGGTCATCGATGAGCTTGACCACGGTCTCCTTAGCCACGTC
Organism: Actinomycetes bacterium; assembly: GCA_023437285.1. Lineage (GTDB taxonomy): Bacteria > Actinomycetota > Actinomycetes > Mycobacteriales > Micromonosporaceae > Luedemannella. The sequence goes on from JAEZGP010000142.1 coordinate 1,221, forward strand.
CTAGTCCTTCCAATGCACCTAGGGTGCACATCGTTCGCTGTGCCGTTTTTCCATACGCGACTGAAAGATAACCCGAATTGACGAGGTGCGCCATTACTCTGGGGAAATTGTTACTCTCGCGCTTACTCCGGACGGACGAGCGGGAACAGGATAGTCTCCCGGATCCCAAGGCCCGTCAGGGCCATCAGCAAGCGGTCGATGCCCATTCCCATGCCGCCGGCCGGAGGCATCCCGTATTCCATGGCGCGCAGGAAGTCCTCATCCAACTGCATCGCCTCCGGATCACCCTTAGCAGCCAGTAGCGACTGCGCCACAAAGCGTTCGCGTTGAACCACCGGATCGACCAGTTCAGAATAACCTGTCGCGAGCTCAAATCCACAGGCGTACAGATCCCACTTCTCGGTGACACCGGGCTCGGTGCGGTGCGCGCGGGTCAGCGGCGTGGTCTCCTCCGGATAGTCCCGCACGAAAGTCGGCCGGACCAGGTTTGGCACGACAAGCGCCTCGAACAGTTCCTCCGCTAGCTTGCCGGGCCCGAGGTGGCCCTTTACTGCCAAGGGATCCACCGCGACGCCGTGCTTTTCCGCATAGCGCAACAACGTCGCCATCGGGGTGGCCGGTGAGACTTCCTCGCCGAGCGCCTCAGAAAGTGACCCGTACAGGGTGATCATGGACCATTCGCCACCGAGGTCGTATTCGGTTCCGTCGAAGTGCCGCACCACGTGCGAGCCCGACACCGCCAGCGCCGCCTCCTGGACGATGCCGCGCGTCAGTTCCCCGATCGTGTTGTAGTCGCCATACGCCTCGTACGCCTCGAGCATGGCGAACTCTGGAGAATGGGTGGAGTCCATGCCCTCATTCCGAAAATTCCGATTGATCTCGAAGACCTTCTCCAGCCCACCCACGACGCAGCGCTTCAAAAAGAGCTCCGGGGCGATCCGCAGATAGAGATCGGTGTCGAGAGCATTGCTGTGCGTAACAAAGGGACGCGCGGCCGCGCCGCCGTGCAACAACTGCAGCATCGGAGTTTCGGCCTCGATAAAACCGCGCTCGTGAAAAGAGTCACGCAGACTACGGACCACCGCGGCGCGGGTACGGACCATGTCACGGGCCTGCGGCCGCATGATCAAGTCGACGTACCGCTGCCGGACCCGGGCCTCCTCGGACATCGGCTTGTGCGCCACCGGCAGCGGCCGCAGCGACTTCGCCGCCATCGCCCACGTGTCCGCCAACACCGACAACTCGCCGCGCCGGCTGGTAATCACTTCGCCGGACACCTCGACCAGATCACCGAGGTCGACCAGCTTCTTCCACCGGTCCAACGCGTCGGCACCCACCCGGTCCAGCGAAAGCATCGCCTGCAATTCGGTGCCGTCGCCCTCCCGCAGCGTGGCAAAGCACAGCTTGCCGGTGTTGCGGATGAACATCACCCGACCCGTCACCGATACCTGGTCGCCGGTGGCCGTGTCCGTCGGCAGATCCTGGTACCGGGTCCGCAACTCGGCCAGTGAATGGGTACGGTTCACCGACACCGGGTACGCCTCGCCGTCGGCCAACAGAGCCGCCCGCTTCTCCCGGCGGACCCGCATCTGCTCCGGCAGGTCATCCTCGGGCGCGGTGATAGAAGACTCTTCAGTCATCGAGGGCTCTTTCTCGGCGACGTGGCCGGCATCACGACAGGACGGCCGGGCACGATACGGAATGCGTCCGCCCGAGCGTACTCAATGCGCCTGCGCCCCTCACCTGCGTATCCGGCATAGTGCACAGCATGGGGAATGAGCCAGCGCTTTCATTCGGTGCCGCCGCCGAGTTGTACGACCGCATCCGACCCACGTACCCCGCCGAAGCCCTACGCTGGGCGCTCGACGGCGCCGGCCGACGGATCGTGGACCTCGGCGCGGGTACCGGAATCATGACGCGGGTACTGGTCAGCCTCGGGTACGAGGTGACCGCCGTCGAGCCGGACACGCTCATGCGGACCCGCCTGCTGGCCGCCAGCCCGGGCATTACCGCGCTGGCCGGGGCGGCGGAGTCCATCCCGCTGCCCGAGGGGTCCGTCGACGGCGTGGTCGCCGCCCAGGCGTACCACTGGTTCGATCCCGACCGCGCGCTCACGGAGATCGGCCGCGTGATCCAGCCCGGCGGCGTCTTCGCGGCGATCTGGAACGACCGCGACGAGTCGGTGCCGTGGGTTGCCGAGTACGCCGACATCATCGAGGGCGCCGGCAGGCCCTCGCACGTGAGCCGCCGCCGCGCCGACCCGGACAGCATCCAGTTCGGCCCGCTGTTCGGCACGGTCGAGCATGCCGCCTTCGCCCACGAGGCCAAGCAGAACGCCGCCGGCCTGCTCGACCTGATGCACAGCCGCTCGCACTACCTGACCGCGTCGCCGCGGCTGCGCGCGCAGCTTGACGACCAGGTACGCGACCTGGTCGCCAACCACCCCGACCTGCGCGGCCGCGACGAGTTCGCGCTGCCGTACGTGACGACGGCGTTCCGCGCCACGCGACGCTGACCCGGCCGCGCGACGGGCTACGGCTGGTTCTTGTCGAAGATCAGGCGCAGTCCGACCAGCGTCAGGGCCGGTTCGTGATGGGTGACCGTGGTGCACTCCTCAAGGACGACAGGCGCCAGGCCGCCGGTCGCGATGACCGCCGTGACGGAACCGAGTTCGGCCGTCATCGCGCGGACCACGCCGTCGACCTGGCCGGCGAACCCGTACACCACGCCGGCCTGCAGGCACTCGACCGTGTTCTTCCCGATCACCCGCGGCGGCTTGACCAGCTCCACCTTGCGCA
>JAEZGP010000144.1 GCA_023437285.1 Actinomycetes bacterium
GGCCTCGGCGGGACCGGCGAGGGAGGGGCTGCTCATCGCGAGCTTCTCCGTCCGCTCGGCTCTATCGTGGTCAGGCGAGGTTGGCAACCGCGGTCTTGACCTTGGTGGCCACCGTGTCCGGCAGCGGGGCGTAGCCCAGCTTCGTCAGCGCGGTCTGCCCGTCGCCGGCGGCGTACGCGAGGAAGCCCTTGACCAGCGCCAGCTTGTCGGCGGGGGTGCCCTTGCCGCAGACGATCTCGTACGTCACCAGGACGATCGGGTACGCACCCGAGGCGGTGGTGTTGTAGTCGATGTCCAGCTTCAGGTCGTCGTCGGTACCGGTGACCTTGGCGCTCTCGATGGTCGTGGCGGCCGACTCGGCGGTCAGTTCGGCGTACTCGCCGGCGCCGTTCTTCACCTTGGCCTTGGCGAGGCCGTTCACCTCGGCGAACGACCACTCAACGTAGCCGATCGAGCCCTGGTTGGCCTTCACCGCCGACGCGACGCCGTCGGACTTGGTCTCGCCCTGGCCGCCCTTCTTGAGCGGCCATTCCTTGGCGTTGCCGTAGGTCCAGTCGGCGGCGGCCGTCTTGCTCAGGTACTTGGTGAAGTTGTCCGTGGTGCCCGACGAGTCGGCCCGGTGGATCGCCAGGATGGCGGTGTCGGGCAGGCTGGCGCCGGGGTTGTCGGCCGCGATCGCCGGGTCGTTCCACGTGCTGACCTGGTAAGAGAAGATCTTGGCCAGGGTCGCCGGGGAAAGCTGGAGGTTGGTGACGCCGTCGACGTGGTAGACGACGGCCACGGGGCCGATCACCAAGGGCAGGTGGATGGCCGCGTTGCCGGGGCCGCAGCGGGCGTTGGCCTTCGGCTTCTCCTCGTCCTTGAGCGTCGAGTCGGAGCCGGCGAAGTCCGCGGTGCCGGCGGTGAACGCCTGGATGCCGGCGCCGGAGCCGGTGCCCTGGTAGTCGATCGAAGCGCCGGAGCACTTCGCCGCGTAGTCCTTGATCCACTGGTCCATGGCGTTCTTCTGCGCCGTGGAACCCTGTGCGGTGAGCTTGCCGGTGGCGCAGTCGCCAGCGGCGGCGGGGCTCGTGCTATCGCTGCCGGGAGTGGTGTTGTCGTCCGTACCGCACGCGGCGAGCGCGAGCGTCGCGGTCAGCACAACGCCGGCCAGGATGCCGTGCCGCTTGAGCTTCACGTGCTGTCCCTTCGAGGGGTAGGGAGCCGGGTCCGGGGTTTCCCCCGCGCCGGGCCGGCTCTCTAGCCGGCTGAGCAGGACGCTAAGCGGGGCAGGTGGACGGCGAACCGGACGCGAGTAAACGCCCGGTGAACAGGCCGGACCGCCGAGGTGACGGGACGTCACGACCTCGGCGGTCCGGGTGGGTGTGTCTTAACGAACCAGTTTGCGCAGGCGGAAGGCGGCGACGATGTCCGTGATGCCGTGCGTGAGCGCGATCACCGCGACGTAGACGATCAACAGGTACGCGGAGCGCTCGAACCGACCGGCCGCCCAGAAGCCGAAGCCCAGCTCGATGATGCCGACGATCAGGAGCAGCCACCAGGCGTCGTTCTCCTCCCTGGTGAGCAGCGCCAGGACGATGTCGGCCGCGCCCTTGAACAGCAGGTACCAGCCGATGAACGCCGACAGCCAGAAGAACGTGTTGCCTGGATTCAGGAGAGCCACCACTCCGGTGATCAGGAACAACACCGCGAGTACGCCGTGCAGCCAGCGCCAGCCCGGGGCGGTGAAGGCGTGCGCGGCCTCCACCACGGCGGCCGCGAGGATCACCACCCCGGCCAGGACGGCGATCGCGGCGACGCTGGTGAGCGTGAACCGCAGCACGACCCAGGCGATGGCGATCCAGCAGATCCCGGTGATCAGGAAGAGCCACCAGGACGCCACGCGCAGCTGCGGCGGGCTCGGGATGGCGGTCATGTCGCGCCGCCGATAGATGAACGTTTGTTCATGCGGATCACGCCTCCGAACTGTCCGGGATAACGAGGTTGATCAGCCAGCTGACGACGGACACGATGATCGCCCCCCAGAAGCCCGACCAGAAGCCCTCGACGTGGAACGGCAGGTTGAGCTGCTCAGCGAGCCAGCCGACCAGCAGGAAGAGCAGGGCGTTCACGACCAGGGCGATCAGGCCCAGCGTGATGATGTAGAAGAAGCAGCCGAAGAGCTTGATCAGCGGCTTGAGTACCGCGTTGACCAGGCCGAAGATGATCGCCACCACGATCAGCGTGAGGACGTTCTGCCACGCTTTCGCGCCGGAGACGTTGATCCCGCTGACGATGAGCGTGGAGATCCACAGGGCCACTGCCGTGACCAACGTGCGGATGATGAAGCCCATGCCACCCTCCTCTGGTACCTCCACCGTCATAGTGGCCCGTTCCAGGCGCAAAAGCTCATAAATCGCTTAAATTGGGCGTCATGGCCCCTACGCGCGCTGTGCCGCAGGACCACTCGGCTGACGCCTGCTCGCACAGGGCCGGCCCGCGGCGGTTGCCGTGACCGGCGGCGACCCGCTCGGCGCCGACG
>JAEZGP010000172.1 GCA_023437285.1 Actinomycetes bacterium
GGCGTAGCGGGTGCGCGGCCGGCGGGCCGTCGCCGCCTTCACGATGGCGCGGCCCACGACGGCCGGCGGCGACACCCCGTCGGTGTCGTCCGTCATCAGCGTCGCCGCGTACCGTCGGGCGTAGTCGGCGTACGGGCCGGCGCCGGACGTGGCGAGCAGGCGCTCGGCGGCGACGCGGGGGAACTCGGTCGCGACGCCGCCGGGGCGCACCAGGATCACGTGCACGCCGAGCGGTTTCAGCTCGACGCGCAGGCAGTCGCTGAGCCCTTCCAGGGCGTACTTCGTGGCGTGGTACCAGCCGCCCAGCGGCTGGTACATCCGCGCGCCGACGGAGGAGACGTTGATGATGCGGCCGCCGGGGTTCGCGCGCAGGTGTGGCAGCGCGAGCTGGCACAGCCGGGCGGCGGCGAAGACGTTGACCTCGAACTGCCGCCGGGCCTCGGCCATCGGTACGTCCTCGACCGCGCCGAACGACCCGTACCCGGCGTTGTTGACCAGGACGTCCACGCGGCCGGTCTCGGCGATGACCCGGTCGACGAGCGCCACCAGGGCGGCGTCGTCGGTGACGTCGACGCCGAGGCAGTGCACGCCCAACTCGGCCAGGGGTGCCATCCGGTCCAGCCGGCGGGCCACGGCGTACACGGTGAAGCCACGCTCGTGCAGGAGTCGGGCGGTGGCGGCGCCGATGCCGGCGGACGCGCCGGTCACGATGGCGACCCTATTCATGCCGGCGGATGCTACCGGCCCGCTTGCCCGCGTGTGGTCAGCCGACCGTGCGGGTGCCCGGTGGACCCGGACACCCGCGCGGAGTCCGTTACGCCGTCACCTCGGCGGGAGTCTCGACCGGCTGCGCGGCGGCGACGGGCTCGCTGGCGGAGCGGCGGCTCAGCAGCGCGTCCAGCGACCACTGCCCCGCCCCGAGCGCGGCGATGAGCAGGAACGACCAGCAGTACATGGCCGCGGCCTCGCCGCCGTTCTCGACCGGGAACAGGCCGTCGGGCTGGTGCACGACGAAGTACGCGTACGCCATGGAGCCGGAGGCGAGGATCGCGGCCGGCCGGGTGAGCAGGCCGATGAGGACCAGGCCGCCGCAGACGAACTGGATCAGGGCCGCATACCAGCCGGGCCAGGTGCCGACCGGGATGGCGCCGCCGCTCGGGTAGCTGCCGCCGAGGATGCCGAACAGCGACGCTGCGCCATGCGTGGCGAACAGAAGCCCGATGACGAGCCGGAACAGGAAAATGATCACATTGGTGGGCTTCGACATGACGACCTCCGGGGTACGTATCTATGCACGGACAGACATAGACACGCTTGAATATAGCCACCGGTTCATCGACATTGGCAGGCAACTATGTGATGCATGTCGCATTGACACCTGCTAATTACAGGAGAGTCGCTGGTAGGGCGACAGACCGGTCCCGCCATGTCGCCCGTACGCCGTCCCATGGGCATTATTATTGTCGTCATTCGATGGAGTTGGACAGTACCCGGTTCAACCGACGGCGGCGGGGCCGCGCCGACCAGCGGATCCGGATCCCGCTCAGTGCGCCCCGAAGTCACCGACCGCGTAGTACTTCGTGCCGCCCGGGTAGAACACGCCGAATCCGACGTGCGTGAACGCGCAATTCTCAATGATCGCCTTGTGCGGCGGGCTCTGCATCCACCACGCCACCGCCGCCTTGTAGTCGCTGGCGCCGTCGCTCCAGTACATGATCTCGCCGGTGGCGGACGCCGGCTTGAACCCGGCCTCCGCGATGCGCGACTGCGGCGTGCTGCCGTCCGTACCCGTGTGCTGGCGTTGGTTGTTGTCCCGCATATCGGTGGCGTGCCGGTACGCGGCGACCGTGAGGTTCGGGTCGCGGGCCACCGCCGGGCAGTTGACGGCGGCACGCTTCTGGTTGACCAGCGACAGCATGTTCGACTCCTCCAGCGAGGCGCCGCCGTCGAGGACACTCGCGCCGGGCTCGCACGCGGCCGCCCCGGTGAAGACAACGACCGCCGCCGCCACCGCGACGGCCAACAGGCGTCTGATCATCCACGTCTCCTTAAGTAGGCAGATACCTCCCTCCATGACAGGCCCTGACGTCGCGGGAGTACGCCCACCGTCAGCGACCGGACGATTGAACCGGCACGCGGGCATCCGCGCGGCGTGATCAACCAGCTGAGCCTGGACCTGGCCGATCCCGAATCGTGGTACGGCTCTCATACCGGCCGGCAGCGGCCCCGCGACCTGCTCGCCACCAGGCCGGCCGCGGACCCCGCACCGCCGGGCGACTGCCGGGCCCTCGGCATTGACGTGCACGTGTATGACTAGGCGCGGCCTCGGCTGATCATCCGACACTTGGCTGCCAGGTGGGTCACTCCTGGCTACCGTGAGGTGACGGCGCCGCCGGCGCCGCCTAGTGTGTGGCGGTGGACCGGGAGGGGTGGGCATGAGGTACGAAGCGCGGTACGCACTCGACGTGCCCGACTTCCTCGGCGACTGGTACCGCGGCGTGGTCAACTTCGCCGACAGCACGCCGGGCTTCGTCCAGGACTTCATGGCCCACTTCACCGAACTGGGCATCATCGCGCTCATGGGCGTGTGGGCGATCCTGTTGTGGCGCACCCGCGCCGCGCCGGCCCGCACCATGGCCGTGGCGCTGCTCGGCCCGGTCGGGGTCGTGGTGGCCTACGCGCTCAGCGAGGGCGCGAAGGTCCTCGTCGACGAGGAACGCCCGTGTCGCGTGTTCCCCGACGTGTCCATCGTCGCGAGCACGTGCCCGCCAACCGGCGACTGGTCGTTCCCCAGCAACCACTCCACCATCAACGGCGCCCTCGTCGTCGCGATCATGCTGATCTCGTGGCGGGCCGGCCTGATCATGCTGCCCTTCGGCATGCTCGGCGCCTTCTCGCGGGTCTTCGTGGGCGTGCACTACCCGCACGACGTGGTGGTGGGGTTCCTGCTCGGCGCCGGCGTCACGGCCCTGCTCGTGCTGGCGCTGGCCGGCCTGGTGACCCGGCTCGTCGAGACGCTGCGGGCCCACCCGGCCCTCGGGCGCCTGCTGGCCACCCGCCCGGACGAACCGGTGACGCCCCCGCAGGAGCTGACCTCCCACCGCATCGGCCCGGGCCTCTACCAGAGCCGATCCACGACGGGGCAGCGCCAGCAACAACCCTGACCCGTCGCGCGGGATGCCGCCGCCGCGTGCGATGGGGCAGAGTGAGCCCATGCGTGTGGCGCTGTTCGTGACCTGTCTCAACGACACCCTGTTCCCGGACGCGGCCAAGGCGACCGTCGCCGTGCTGGAACGGCAGGGCGTCGAGGTCGACTTCCCGGCCGCACAGACCTGCTGCGGCCAGATGCACTTCAACTCGGGTTACCGGGCACAGTGCGTCCCCCTGGTGCGCGGCTTCGCCGAAACCTTCTCCGGGTACGCGGCGGTGGTCACGCCGTCGGCGTCGTGCGCCGCGATGGTGCGCCACTACCACCGGGTCGTCGATCCGGACGTCGCCACGCCGCCGGTCTACGAGTTCACCGAGTTCTTGATCGACGTGCTCGGCGTGACCGACGTGGGGGCGGCGTTCGCCCACCGGGTGGCGCTGCACGAGACCTGCCACTCGCTGCGCCTACTCAAGATCGGCGACCGGCCCCGGCGGCTGCTGTCCGCCGTACGCGGGCTGACGTTGGTCGAGCTGGCCGACCCTCGCGAGTGCTGCGGGTTCGGCGGGACGTTCAGCGTGAAGAACCCGGACACGTCCGTGGCCATGGGGCAGGACAAGGCGGCGTCCGTACTCGCCAGCGGCGCCGAGGTGCTCACCAGTACCGACACCTCGTGCCTCATGCACATCGGCGGCCTGCTGTCGCGCGCGTCCTCGCCCGTACGCCCGATGCACCTCGCCGAGATCCTGGCCAGCTCGTGAGCACGCCGACGTTCGTGGGCATGCCGCCGTTCCCGGCCGCGGCGCGCGACGCGCTGCGCGACGCCCAGCTGCGGGCCAACCTCGACCGGGCCACGACGACGATCCGGGACCGGCGCCTGCGGGCCATCGCCGAACTGCCCGACTGGGAGGCACTGCGCGAGGCCGGTGCCGCCATCAAGGACGACGTCCTGGCCCGGCTGCCGGAGCTGCTCGTCCAGCTCGAGGAGAACGTGACGGCCGCCGGGGGCACCGTGCACTGGGCACGCGACGCCGCCGAGGCCAACGCGATCGTGGCCGCTGTTGCCCGTACCCATGGGGTTGACGAGATCGTCAAGGTCAAATCGATGGCGACCCAGGAGATCGAGCTGAACGCGGCGCTGGAGCGCCACGGCATCGACGTGTGGGAGACCGACCTCGCCGAGCTGATCGTGCAGCTGGGCCACGACCTGCCCAGCCACATCCTGGTGCCGGCGATCCACCGCAACCGCGCCGAGATCCGCGACATCTTCGTCCGGGAGATGGGCCTCGTCGGCCGGCCCGCCCCGGCCGGCATCACCGACGAGCCCGCCGAGCTGGCCGAGGCCGCCCGCCTGCACCTGCGCGAGAAGTTCCTGCGCGCGCGGATGGCCGTCTCCGGCGGCAACTTCGCGATCGCGGAAACCGGCTCGATCGTCGTCCTCGAATCGGAGGGCAACGGCCGCATGTGCCTGACCCTGCCCGACGTGCTGGTCACCGTCCTCGGCATCGAGAAGCTGCTGCCGACCTGGCGCGACCTGGAGGTGTTCCTGCAACTGCTGCCGCGCTCGTCGACGGCCGAGCGGATGAACCCCTACACGACCGTGTGGACCGGCGTGACGCCCGGCGACGGGCCGCGCGAGTTCCACCTGATCCTGCTGGACAACGGCCGCACCGACACGCTCGCCGACCCGGTGGGCCGGCAGGCGCTGCGCTGCATCCGGTGCTCGGCGTGCCTGAACGTGTGCCCGGTCTACGAACGTACGGGCGGCAAGGCGTACGGGTCGGCGTACCCGGGGCCGATCGGCGCGATCCTCACCCCCCAGCTGCGCGGCATCAACCGCCACCCGGTCGACGAGCAGACCGCGTCCCTGCCGTTCGCGTCGAGCCTGTGCGGGGCGTGCTTCGAGGCGTGCCCCGTCCGCATCGACATTCCCGAGGTCCTCGTGCACCTGCGCGCCAAGGTGGTCGAGCAGGGCGGGCACCGCCTGGAACGCGCCACCATGGCGGTGGCGGCCGCGACGTTCGCCTCGCCCCGGCGCCTGTCCGCCGCGCAGCGGGCCGGCGGCGCCCTGCTGGGCCTTTCTCTTATACACATGAC
>JAEZGP010000198.1 GCA_023437285.1 Actinomycetes bacterium
GCGGTGCGGTGCAGCCTTGCCCGCAGTACCTCGGCGTCGCGTGCCGCGCCGAGCAGGTCGGCGAGCCAGCCCACCTCGTCGCGCAGCTGCCCGGCCCACTCGCGGTCCAGCAGGGCCCGAAACGTACGCAGGTCCGAGCGCAGCCGGCGGCAGCCCACCCGCATCTGGTGCACGGCCGTGTCGTCGTCGCCCACGTCCGCGCGCAGCCGCACCAGCGGGTCGTGCGTCACGACGCGGGTGATGTCGCGGCGCAGCGCGGCGGTGACGACCTCCCCGGCGGTGGCGTCCCGCCCCGGGCGGTCGGGTCGCGGCCAGTCGGGCGGCTGCCGGGCCGCGTCCCCGAGCGCGCGCACGTACTTGGGCTCGAACGCGTCGGTCGTACGCGCGCCGGCCGCCAGCAGCGCGTCCTCCACCCGGTCGAGCAGCTCGGTGGGTCCGTCCTTGAGTTCCACCTCGACCTCGCGGAAGTCGTGGCCCGCACTGACCGCGTCGTCGACGACCTCGGCCAGCATCCGGTCGTCGGCGTCGAGGAGCTGGTAGGCCCGGCGTACGGTGTCGACGACCGCGACCGGCGCCAGCGGTGCCCCCCGGGTCAGCGCGAGCACGAGGTCGAGCAGGTCCGTGGGGGGATCGGTGGGCGGCCCCGACCGGGAGATCTCGTGGCGTACGCCGGGCGTACCCGTGGGCAGCTTGACCGTCCACGGCTCGTCGTCGCCCAGCCGGTAGCGCAGCGACGCGCCGGCCCGGGCCAGGCGCAGATCCCCGGTGTCGTAGTAGGTGGCGCTCAGGCGAAGCGGTGGCCGGGCCACGACGCGGCCACCCGCGGGCAGGCAGGGCCCGGGGTGGGGCATCGCGAAGCCGGCGCCGACCTCGTATTTGCGCTCCTGTTCCAGCATGGGTCAATCGTGACGGGCGACGATCCGGCGCACCAGCGCGTCCTGCAGGTCCACGAGCGGCGCTTCGTCGGTCGCCGCCCGCCGGTGCCACTCGCCGTACCGGTCGAGGTCGAAGCCGCTGGTCGCGTCGCTCATGGCCGCCGCCAGTACGGCGTCGAGTTCGGACCGCGCGTTGCGGTCGGTGATCTGCACGAGCGCCTCGACGCGCCGGTCAAGGTTGCGGTGCATGAGGTCGGCCGAGCCGATCCAGAACTCGCTGCGGTCGCCCTCGCCGAACCGGAACACCCGGGAGTGCTCCAGGAACCGTCCGACGATCGAGCGTACGCGGATGTTTTCTGACAGCCCGGGTACGCCCGGCCGCAGGGCGCAGATGCCGCGCACGATGAGGTCGACGGTCACGCCGGCCTGGCTGGCCCGGTAGAGCGCGTCGATCGTCTCCTCGTCCACGATGGAGTTGACCTTGAACTGGATGAGCCCGGCACCGGTGGCGGCGGCCGCGGCGATCTCCCGCTCGACGCGCTCGATGAGGCCCGAGCGCACCCCGTGCGGGGCGACCAGCAGCCGGCGGTAGCCGGTCTGGCGGCTGTAGCCGGTGAGCACGTTGAACAGGTCCGTGACGTCGGCGCCCACCTCGGGGTCGGCGGTGAACAGCCCGAAGTCCTCGTACGTGCGGGCGGTCTTGGGGTGGTAGTTGCCGGTGCCGATGTGGCAGTAGCGCCGCAGGTAGCCGCCCTCCTGCCGGACCACCATCGCGAGCTTGCAGTGGGTCTTGAGGCCCACCATGCCGTAGACGACGTGGCAGCCGGCGCGCTCCAGCATCCGGGCCCAGCCGATGTTGGCCAGCTCGTCGAACCGGGCCTTGATCTCGACGAGCACGACGACCTGCTTGCCGGCCTGTGCGGCGGCGATGAGCGCGTCCACGACGGGGGAGTCGCCGCTGGTCCGGTAGAGGGTCTGCTTGATCGCCAGTACGTTCGGGTCGGCGGCGGCCTGTTCGATAAAGCGCTGCACGCTCGTGGAGAACGAGTGGTAGGGGTGGTGCACGAGGATGTCGCCGTCGCGCATCCGGGCGAAGACGCTGCGCGGCATCTCGCCCTCGGCGAACAGCGGGTGCGTCGCCGGCTTCATCGGCCGGTCCTTGAGGTCGGGGCGGTCGACCTCGCCATGCAACTGCCACAGCGCCGACAGGTCCAGCAGGCCCGGCACGCGCAGCACGTCGTGGTCGGCGAGCGTCTCGTCGAGCGAGCCGGCCAGCTCCCGTACGAGCAGTTGCAGCACGTGGTCGGAGATCGTGGCGGCGACCTCGAGGCGCACCGGCGGCCCGAACCTGCGCCGGGCCAGTTCCCGCTCCAGGGCCCGCAGCAGGTCCTCGTCGCGGTCGTCGTCGACCTCGACCTCCGCGTTGCGGGTGACCCGGAAAACGTGGTGTTCGACCACCTGCATGCCGGAGAAGAGCAGCCCGAGGTGGGCGGCGATGAGTTCCTCCAGGGGCAGGTAGCGCGCGGCGCGGGCGTCGCCGGCCGGCGTCGCGACGGAGATGAACCGGGGCACGTTGTTGGGCACCTTGATGCGGGCGAACAGCTCCGGCCCGCCGTCGGGGTCGCGGACCACCACGGCGAGGTTCAACGACAGGCCCGAGATGTACGGGAAGGGGTGCGCCGGGTCGACGGCCAGCGGCGTGAGGACGGGGAAGATCTGGTCGCGGAAGTAGGCCCGCAGCCGCTCGCGCTCCTCGCTGGCCAGTTCGGCCCACGTCAGGATCTCCACGTGCTGCTCGGCCAGGGCGGGGGCGACCTGTTCGGTGAAGCAGCGCGCGTGCCGCGACACGAGGTCGGCGGTGCGTTCGGCGATGGCGCGCAGCATCTCGCGCGGCGTCATCCCGTCGGGCCCCGGGGCCAACAGCCCCATCTGCATGCGTCGCTTCAGGCCGGCCACCCGGACCATGTAGAACTCGTCGAGGTTGCTGGCGAAGATGGCCAGGAACTTGGCCCGCTCCAGCAGCGGCACGCTCGGGTCCTCGGCGAGGGTGAGCACGCGCGCGTTGAATTCGAGCCAGGACAGCTCCCGGTTGAGGAACCGGTCGTCGGGCAGCGGCCTGTCGACCGCGCCCTCAGCGTTGGCCACGCTCGCCTCCCTGGCCTGCCCCGTCGCCGCGGCGGCGGGCGAATCTCGTCCGGATGCCCCGTTGAGGTCGACCCATTCCGGCGACCGGTCGGCCTGCGGCCGCCCGGCGGGGGCGGTCGAGCGGGCCGTCCGCCGCTGCTGCGGAGCGGGCTGGGCGGGGGTGGCGCTCACCCGCCCATCATCGCCCGAACGCGGTGAACGCGGGGCGAACTTGCGGTGACTATGCCAGCGGCAGCGTCACAATGGTGATCTTAGTGATCGCTCCCGACGAATCCCGGTCCAGGCGTACCCGCTGGCCGAGGCGCAGCAGGCGCAGCCCGGACGAGGCGAAGGCCGCCGCCGGGAAGGGCAGGGACGTGCCGTCGTCGAGCAGGACGGTGCCCGCCCCGGTCGCCTCGTCGAAGGTGGCGACCGTGCCCTGCGGGGGCGACGCACTCATCGATCAACTCCTGTCGAAGCTGGCGGTCCGGTCGTCGACACGGTAACCGACGCCGGAGAGCAGGGCTGACGTGTGCGGACCGACGCCGAGCGCGGCCGCCTCGGCCAGATCCCCGGCCGTGTCCACATCGCGGCGCAGGCTGACCAGCGGGCCCTCCACCGCGACCGCGCCGCCCGCGGCGTGCGCGGC
>JAEZGP010000200.1 GCA_023437285.1 Actinomycetes bacterium
AACGGAGACCAGCAGTCCGCTGGATCCGCTCCGGCCCCGTCGCTGTTACGGCTCGGGCATGGCCCGCGACGCGGGCTCGGCGGACACGCGGCGGTCCGCGCTCCTCGGCAGCCGACCCGGAGGTGGCAAAAGCGTAACCTCTAGGTTACGCTTTTGCCGGTGGACGAGATCGTGGCCGCGATCGCCGACCCGGTGCGGCGGGAGATCCTGCTGATGCTGCGCGACGAGCCGCTGTCAGCCGGGCAGATCGCCGCCCGGTTTGAGATCAGCCGGCCGGCGGTCAGCCGTCACCTGCGGGTGCTGCGGGAGGCCGGCCTGGTCAGCGACACGGCCGACGGGCGACGGCGGGTCTACGCGCTGGTGACCGCGCCGTTGACCGAACTGGCCGGCTGGCTTGAGCGGCTGACCCGCCCCACCGGCTGGCAGCACCGCCTCGATGCGCTGGAGACCGAGGTCTACCGCGCCCGCCGCGAGCGGCGCCCGGCCGCCGGGCGGCCCGCATCCCATAAGGAGACCGCATGAGCCCGACCCCGACCGGCCGACTGTTCGGCAACGACCTCGTGTTGACCCGCACGTTCCGCGCCCCCATCGCCGATGTGTGGGCGAGTCTCACGGATCCGGTGCGCACGGCGCGGTGGTACGGCCCGTGGGAGGGCGACGGTGCCCAGGGACGCGCGATCAAAGTGCAGCTGGCGTACGAGGAGGGCGAGCCGTGGATGGACATGACCATCGACGCGTGCGAGCCGCCGCGCCGGCTGGCGCTGTCGTCCTCGGGCGAAGACGGCACCTGGCGACTGGACATGGCGCTGACCGAGAGCGCGGGCGTGACCGAGCTGCGGTTCACCCAGCACCTGACCGACACGAAAGGCCTCGGTGAGATCGGGTCGGGCTGGGAGTACTACCTGGACGCGCTGGTGGCGGCGCGTGAGGGCCACCCGGCGCCGGACTTCAACGACTACTACCCGGCGATGAAGGACCATTTCGAGTCCCAGGCGAGGGAGTGAGGCTCCTGCGACAGCCGGTCATCGCCGGCACCCGAGCGGTGGGCCCGCCGTCATACTGACCTGGTGGGCGATCACAAGGGGTTCACCGTCGTTCTTCGCGGGTACGACACCGACGAGGTGGACGCGCTGGTGGAGCGCGTGCACGAGGCCGGGGCGAGCACCGACGGGGCGTTGCGCGCCGCGGTACGCGCTGAACTGAGCGGAGCCGACCTGCCTGTCCGGTTGCGTGGTTACGACCGCGAGGCCGTCGACGACTACCTTCGCCGGGCGGTTGACCGCCTCGCCTAATAGGCCGCTTCGGCGTGGAGGTGGTCGGTGTAGACCTTCTCCGTACCGTCCGGGTAGCAGGCGTGCGGGATGATCATGCCGTCCGGGGCGCGGTGCAGGTACATCAGGGTCTCGCCGACCACGGCGAACGAATAACCGTCCAGCCGCCGGGCGGCCTGCTTCGCAGCCAGCGGGTGTTGCTCACTCCATTCGCGTACCCGGTCGTTCATCGCGGGGCTCGCGCCGACCGCCTGCACCTTGCCGGCCAACTGGTCCACCGCCGCCACGTCGAGCACTTCAACCTGTACGTGCTGGTCGCCCATGGCTGCCCCTCCCGCCGGATACCCTTTTGATCGTATTATTGCCATTTGTGCTGATCATGGTGGCGAAAACCGGCTGCGCGGTATCGTCGCGGCCCAATACGCTGCCCCCATGGCTTCCCGACTCGTCGCGGTCAGCTTCGATGCCAGCCGGCCGTTGTCGCTGGCCCGGTTCTGGTCGGCGATCCTGCGTCGGGAGCTGGTGGACGACCCGCGCGACGGCATCGCGCTGCTGCCCGACGGCGACCATGGGTTCCGGATCCGATTTCTGCCGGCCCGGACGCCCAAGACGGGCCAGAACCAGATCCACTTCGACCTGACGAGTCAATCCCTCGACGACCAGCGCCAGACGGTGGCCCTGGCCCTGGAACTCGGTGGCAGGCACATCGACATCGGCCAAGGGCCGGACGATGGCCACGTCGTGCTCGCCGACCCGGAGGGCAACGAGTTCTGCGTCATCGAGCCCGACAACAACTTCCTCGCCGGCTGCGGCCGACTCGGCGCGGTGAACTGCGACGGCTCGCAGGAGGTCGGGTACTTCTGGAGCGAGGCGCTGGGCTGGCCGCTGGTCTGGGACCAGGACCAGGAGACCGCGATCCAGTCGCCGCACGGAGGTTCGAAGTTCGCCTGGGGCGGGCCGCCCCTGATGCCGCGGCACCGCAAGAACCGGCTGCATTTCGACCTTGTCCCGCCGGTCGGCGGCGACCACCAGGCGGAGGTTGACCGCCTCCTCAGCCTGGGTGCGACCCACGCCGACATCGGCCAGGGCGACGTCAGCTGGGTGGTGCTGGCCGATCCGGACGGCAACGAGTTCTGCGTGCTGCCGCCCCGCTGACGGCCCTGGCCGGCCCGGCGCTGCTTGCAGAACACGCGGACCTTGGCGTCAGGTTGGTCGACCTCGACCATCATCTCGTCCACGTGATCGACGGGCGCCTCGAGCTGCTCGGGCCTGAGCTGCGCCAGGCCGGCATCGAGCTGACGTGTGCGCGGGGTTGCCAAGGTCATCGAAAGATTTGAGATAATGCCTACATGGTGGCCGGTGATCCATAATGGTCGGCCACCATCATCGAGCGGTACCCATGGCGGACTGACGCGATAACACTGGTTGGCATGGTGGACCCGGCACCGACGGCGTTGCAGGGGCGGGCGGTCGAGGCGACCGCCCTCGCATCGGTGCTCGCGGCCGCCCGGACGGGCGACGGCTCGGCGATCGTCCTGACCGGCCCGCCCGGCATCGGCAGGTCCGCGCTGCTGGCGTCGATCCAGAGAGCGGGCCAAGACTTTCTGGTACTCGCGACGGCCGGCGCGGCCAACGAGAGCGGCCTGCCCCTCGGCGGGCTGCACCAGCTCCTGGCGCCGACCGGCCGGTGGACCGAGGGCGACGGGCCGGACGTGCACGGTGCCGCGCTGGCCCTGCTGCGCGAGCTGGCGCGCGAACGTCCGGTTCTCCTGCTGGTCGATGACGTCCACGACCTCGACCAGCCCACCGGGGCCGTCCTGTCGTACCTGGCCAGACGCCTCGCCGGCACCGCTATCGGCATGGTCTTCGCCACCGACCCCGCCCGCGACGACGTGCTGGACCGCTCGATCCCGCGCCGGCCACTGTCGCCCCTGGACAATCGGGCCAGTCGGGCCGTACTGGACGAGCTGGTGGGGGAGCCGCTGGCCGGCGACGTCGCGGACGCGCTCGTGGCCATCGCGGCCGGCAACCCGCTCGCGCTGACGGAACTGGCCAGGTCGTTGACGCCCGGGCAGGCGCGCGGCGACGAGGCGCCGCCGGTCACCCTGCCGCCGGGCAGCCGCCTGCGCGCCGCCTACCGCGACCGGCTCGGCCGGCTACCGGC
>JAEZGP010000219.1 GCA_023437285.1 Actinomycetes bacterium
GGGCCGAGCTGTCCCGGCTCGCCGCCGGCAGCGACACGATCGGCGCGCTGGAGCGCCCCGACGTCCAGGCGCTCATCCGCACCGCGCGCGCCGATCCGGAGAGCTTCATGGACGGCACGCCCGGCGCCGGCGCGCTCGCCCAGCTCGACCTGATCGGCCGGGCGTTGGCCCTGGCCGGCGCGGGCGCGGTCCTTGCCGCGTACGCCTGGTGGGCCGTCCCGCCACTGCTCGCGGCGGCCGTCGTGGTCCACCAACTGCGCTGGGACGAGGGTCGGCAGCGCCGGCGCGTCTGGCGCCACGTGCCCCTCCCCAGCATGCGCGCCGACGTCTGGTCCGACGCGCTGGTGTCGCCCGCCGAGGGCAAGGAGGTGCGCATCTTCGGGCTCGGCGACTGGGCGCTGGAGCGCATCGACGGCCACCTGCGCGCGGCCTACGACCCGCTCTGGCCGGTGAACCGGCGCATCCTCGCGCGCCAGTGGCGCCAGTTCCTTGTCGTCCTCGTCCCGCTCGGCGTCGTCTACCTCGTGGTCGCGGTGGACGCGGCGCGGGGCGGCGCGCCGGTCGCGGTCGCGGCGGCCGCCTTGGTCGCGGGCGCCGGCCTCTTCGACGCCTTCGGCGGCGCGCCCACCGCCACGATCAACGCGACCACGTGCCTGCGGGCGTTCGGCCGCCTGCGCGACGAACTCGGCCAACCGCCACACCGCGAACACCACCCCTCTTGTACGCCCGGCAGCGGCCCGCCGCTCGTGCGCTTCGACGGCGTCGGGTTCACGTATCCGGGCAGCGGTCAGCGCGTACTCGATGATCTGGACCTTGAGGTGCGGCCGGGGGAGCTGCTCGCGGTCGTGGGGGCCAACGGCGCCGGCAAATCAACACTGATCAAGCTGCTGGCCGGGCTGTACGAGCCGACCGCCGGGCGGATCACCGCGGACGGGGTCGACATCGCCGACCTGGGCCCGGCCGCGTGGCGCGGGCGGCTGTCCGTGGTGTTCCAGGACTTCGTGCGCTACCACCTGCCGGCGGCCGACAACGTGGCACTCGGCAACGCGGCCGTCGCACCCGACCTGGCCGCGGTCACCGGCGCGGCCCGCGACGCCGGCCTCGACGAGGTGGTGTCGCGGCTGCCGGACGGGTGGGACACGCCGCTGGCCCGCACCCGTACGGGCGGCGTCGACCTGTCCGGCGGCCAGTGGCAGCAGGTGGCCCTGGCCCGCGCCCTGTACGCGGTGCGGACGGGCGCCCGCCTGCTCGTGCTCGACGAGCCGACCGCCCACCTGGACGTGCGCACCGAGCGCGACGTGTTCGACCGGCTCGCCGCCCACCGGGGCGACGCGTCCGTGATCCTCATCTCGCACCGGCTGTCCACGGTGCGCCAAGCCGACCGGATCGTGCTGCTTCGCGGCGGCCGGATCACCGAGTCCGGCACGCACGAGCAGCTGATGGCCGCCGGCGGCGAGTACGCGGCCATGTTCACCATCCAGGCACAGCGGTTCCAGCGCGGCTTCGACGACCGCCAGCACGAGGGAGACCTGACATGAACCGTCGCTATCTGCACCTGCTGGTCGGGCTGCTGCGGCTGTCCTGGCGGCTGCACCCGGCGCCCACGGCCGGCCTGCTCGCGCTGCGGGTGGCGGGCGTGGTCACCACCCCGGCGATGGCGTACGCCCTGGGCGTCGCGGTCGACGCGATCGTCCGCCGCGACCCGCACGCCGCCGCGACCGGCGCCGCCCTCGCCGCCGGCGCGTTCGCCCTGGGGAGGTACCTGGCCGGCCTCGACCACACGCTGGAGGCCATGCTGGCCGACCGGATCGGCGTCCTGCACATCCGCCGGCACGTCGAGGAGCACCTCGCCCGCATCGAGGGCCTGGACCACCTCGAACGCACCGACCTGCTCGACCGGGTCACCGTGCTGCGCGGCGCGGCCTGGCAGCTCAACCACGCCCCGTGGGAGGCCGTGGCGGCCGCCTGTCACGTGCTGCGGCTGGCCCTGCTGCTGCTGCTCATGGCCATGGTCACGCCGTGGCTGCTGCTCCTGCTGGGCTTCGCGGCCGTACCGCTGTGGTTCGACCAGCGCGGGCAGCGCGCCGTGGCGGCGGCCGAGACGGATACGGCCGAGGCGTACCGCCTGCAGCGCCACCTGTTCAACCTCGCCACCGAACCGGCCGGCGGCAAGGAACTGCGGGTCAGCGTCGCGGCCGACGACATCGCGCGCCGACAGCGGCAGGCATGGGACGAGGCCGTCCGCGGACGGTTCCGTGCCCGGGTCTACTCGTCCGCGTGGACGCTGACCGGGTGGACGCTGTTCACGGCCGGGTTCGCCGCCGGCCTGTGGCTGCTCGCCGACCGGGCGGCGCGCGGCGAGGCGAGCGCCGGCGACGTGGTGCTCGCGGTCACCGTCGCGGTCAGCCTGCGCAACGCCATCCAGGACACGCTGACCGCGGTCGGGGAGGCCGTCGGCGGCCGTACGCTGCTCGACCCGCTGGTGTGGCTGAACGACTACGCGGCGGCGACCCGCGCCGGCGGGCAGGCGACGCCGCCGGCGCGGCTGCGCACGGGGATCACGCTCGACCGGGTCGGCTTCACCTATCCCGGTACGGTCCAGCCGGCCCTCGACGAGGTGACCTGCCGGCTGCCGGCCGGCTCGGTGGTCGCGGTCGTGGGGGAGTACGGGTCGGGCAAGACCACGCTCGTCAAGCTGTTGACGAGCCTCTACCGGCAGCAGCGCGGCCACATCAGAGTCGACGGCCGCGACCTGGCCGACCTGGACCCGGCCGGGTGGCGTGCCCGGGTCAGCGCCGCCTTCCAGGACTTCGGCCGGTTCCACATCCGGTTCGGCGAGACGATCGGCGTGGGCGACCTGGCTCACCTGTCCGATCCGGAGCGGCTTGACCACGCCGTGCGGGCGGCCGACGCGCGGTCGCTGGTGGACCGGCTGCCCGACGGGCTGGCCACCCAGTTGGGGCGCCGGTTCGACGGCGTCGAGCTGTCCGAGGGCCAGTGGCAGCGCACCGCGCTGGCCCGGGCGTCCATGCGCACCGACCCGCTGCTGTTCGTGCTCGACGAGCCGACCGCCTCGCTGGACGCGCCGAGCGAACACCAGATCTTCGAGCGGTACCTGGCCCGCGCCCGCGAGCTCGCGGCCCGGACCGGCGCGATCACGATGATCGTGTCGCACCGGTTCTCGACCGTGGCCGGCGCCGACCACATCCTCGTCCTGCACCGGGGCCGGCTCGTCGAACAGGGCACCCACGAGGAACTCCTCGCGGCGGGCGGCCGCTACGCCACCCTGTACGGCATCCAGGCCACCGCGTACGCGCCGATGACGTGACCTTGCTCAGGAACTGGGATCGCGAAGGGCCCGTCGGTCTCAGGGCGCACCGGGCCATAGCGTGGCGTTCATGTCGCTTCGTGACAAGCTCGCCGCGGGAGATTCCGGCATCCTGCTGTTCAGCCTGACGCCGCCCAAGCGCCACGAGACCGAGCAACGGGTGAAGGAGATCGCGGCCGTCACGGCGCAGCGGCTGGCCCGGCTGCCCATCGACGGCTTGATCCTGTACGACATCGACGACGAGTCCGACCGGGTCGCCGAGGAGCGGCCGTTCCCGTTCCTGCCGACGCTGGATCCGGCCCGGTACTACGCCGACCACCTCAGCGCGGGCGATCTTCCCGTCGTCATCTACCGCTGTGTCGGCAAGTACGACGACGAGGAACTGCGCGACTGGCTTCGCGAGGCTGATCCGAAGCGGGTGCTCAGCGTCTTCGTCGGTCCGTCGTCGCGGGACAAGCCGGTGCGCACCGACCTTCGGTCGGCACACGCCGCGCACCGGCAGGTGCGCCCGGAGCTGATGCTCGGCGGCGTCGTGATCGGGGAGCGGCACACCCGCGGGCAGGACGAGCACCTGCGCATGCTGGCGAAACAGGACCGTGGCTGCTCGTTCTTCGTCTCGCAGGTGGTTTTCCACGTGAACGAGACCAAGAACCTGATCTCCGACTACTTCTACGAGTGCCGGGCACGGGGCATCGCGCCGCGTCCGGTCATCTTCACCCTGTCGGTGTGCGGGTCGCTCAAGACCCTCGACTTCGTCCAATGGCTCGGCGTGGAGGTGCCGCGCTGGCTGGAGAACTCCATCCGCCACGCCAGTGACCCGCTCGCGGAATCATGCCGGCAGGCGCTCTCGATCGCCCGGGACCTCGCCGACTTCTGCGAGCGGCTCACCATGCCCTACGGGTTCAACGTGGAGAGCGTGTCCATCCGCAAGGTCGAGATCGACGCGACCGTCGAACTCGCGTCGGACATCGCGCGGCTGTTGGGCCGCGGACCGGTGGCGAGCGGCTGACCCGGCGGACGATCACGCGGGCCGCTCGACGCGGGTGGGGTTGCCGCGGACGAGGGCGTCGTGGATCTGCCAGCGGGCGGTGGTGACGGCGCGTTGCGCCGCGTCGTCGCCACGCTCGAGGCGCTCGCGCAGCAGGCGCAGCGCGATGGCGCGGTTGAGGCTGAACAGCCGCTCCGTGTCGACCACGACGACCTGCCCGGACGGGCGGTGCGTGGCCCGCACGGCCGTACTGACCTTGTTGCGGCGCTGGCCGCCCGGACCGCCCGTGCGGCACGCGACGATCTCCACGTCAGACTCGGAGAACGTGGTACGCGGGGCGTC
>JAEZGP010000246.1 GCA_023437285.1 Actinomycetes bacterium
CCCCCCCCCCCCCCCGGCCGGCCGCGGCGCCCGGGGGCGCCCCCCCCCCTCGGCCGCGATCCCGCCTGCGTGGTTACCTGACCGTCGCGGCCTTCATGCTGCCGGCGCTGGTGCTGTTCGGCCTGATGGTGCTCACCCCCATCGGGCTGGCTGCTTACAACAGCCTTTTCAAGTGGAACGGCTATGGCGGTGCCCCGACTGACTTCATCGGGCTCGACAACTTCAAGCGGCTGTTCCAGAACCCGGTATTCATCGACGATCTTAAGCACGGCGCCATCCTGATCGCGCTGTCGCTGCTGGTGCAGCTGCCGCTCTCGCTGGGCCTGGCCATGCTGCTCAACCAGAAGCTGCGCGGGCGTGCCATCTACCGGGTGCTGTTCTTCGCCCCGTACGTGCTGTCCGAGGTCATCACGGCCGTGCTGTTCAATCTGGTGTTCGCGCCGGAGATCGGCCTGGCCGACTACCTGCTCAACCTGGTGGGCGTTGAGGTCGAAACGTCGTGGCTCGGCGATTCGAACATCGTGCTCTACCTGCTGTTCTTCGTGATCACGTGGAAGTACTTCGGCTTCTACATGATCCTCTTCCTGGCCGCCCGGCAGGGCATCCCGCACGAACTGCACGAGGCAGCGGCCACCGAGGGTGCCAGCAGCTGGGAGATCTTCCGCAAGATCACACTGCCGCTGCTCGGGCCGACCATCCGGATCAGCGTCTTCCTTTCCGTCATCGGTACGTTGCAGCTGTTCGACCTGGTCTGGGTACTCACGGGCGGCGGGCCGAACCACTCGTCCGAGACGATGGCCGTCACGATGTTCGAGATCGGCTTCAGGCGCTACCAGGTGGGCTACGCGAGCGCGATCAGCATCGTCATGTTCATCTTCAGCCTGATCTTCGCGCTGCTGTACCAGCGGTTCGTCCTGCGCCGCGACACCGAGGGAGCTATCACGGTCATGCGAGACTACCGATGAACGGCGACATGGTGGGTTCGAAGTCGCCCCTCAAGTCGGTGGGGCTGCACATCGTCTCGATCTTCGTCGCGGCGTTCATCGTCGTGCCGATCGTGTTCGGCGTGCTGGGCGGATTCAAGACCAACGGGCAGTTGTCCACGAACCCGCTGGGCCTGCCCGAACCCTGGGTGTTCGACAACTACGCCGAGATCCTGGGCTCGAAGAACTTCTGGACCCCGATGCGCAACAGCCTCCTGGTGGCGCTGGGCACGGTGTTCCTCGTGGTCGGGACGGGCGCCGCCGCGGCGTACGTCTTCGCGCGGTTCGCGTTCCGCGGCCGGGAGTTCTTCTTCACCGTCTTCTCGGTGGGCCTGATGTTCCCGTTCGCGGTCGCGATCCTGCCGCTGTTCATCCTCCTGCGGGAGATGGAGCTGCTGGACAACCCGCTCGGTGTCATCCTGCCGCAGGCCGCCTTCGGCCTGCCGATCACGATCATCGTCCTTCGGTCGTTCTTCCGGCAGATCCCGGTGGAGGTCGAGGAGGCGGCGACGATCGACGGCTGCGGGGCGTGGGGCTTCTTCTGGCGCATCCTGCTGCCGATGGCTCGACCGGCCCTGGCGACGGTGTCGGTCCTCGCGATCGTGGCTAGCTGGAACAACTTCATGCTGCCGCTGGTCGTGTTCACCGACCCGAGCTGGTGGACCCTGCCCATCGGCGTGCAGCAGTTCCAGAGCCAGTACGCCACCGACGTCGCGAAGATCCTGGCGTACGTCGTTATCGCCATGATTCCCGCCTTGATCTTCTACTCGGTTGCCGAGCGGCAGCTCATTGGCGGTCTGACCGCGTCCGATTCGAGCAAGGGCTGAGTCTCCCGATTCCGGTGCGCCGGATCGAAAACTATCGGGATAGACTTGAGCTTAAGGCGGTCTTTAGCCGCCTGACCTGCAGGTGATGGAGGAAAGATGCCGGGAAAGGCCACCCGCGGCCGCCGCGCGACAATGGCGGAGATCGCCGCGGCGGCGGGTGTCTCGGTGCCGACCGTGTCCAAAGTGGTCAACGGTCGACCCGACGTCGCCCCGGCGACCCGGCACACCATCGAGGAACTGCTGCGCACCCATGGCTACCGACCGCCGCGGGGCCGGCAGAACTCCAACGTCGGCCTGATCGATCTGGTCTTCGTCGACCTCGGCAGCCCGTGGGCGATGGAGATCCTCGCGGGCGTCGAGGAGGTCGCCTACCGGGCGGGCTCGGCCGTCGTCGTCTCGGCGGTGCACGGCCGGCACCGCACCCGCCCGGACGAGCGGTGGCTGCAGAACCTGGCCGCCCGCCGCTCCGACGGCGTGCTGCTGGTCCTCTCCGAACTCTCCCCCGGGCAGCAGGCCCGCCTTGAGGAGCTGGACGTGCCGGTGGTCATCGTGGACCCCGCCGGCACGCCGGCTCCCGGCATCCCGGCCGTCGGCGCCACCAACTGGGCCGGCGGCCTGGCGGCCACGGAGCACCTGATCGGTCTCGGCCACCGCAAGGTCGCCGTGATCGGCGGCCCCACCGACGTGCTGTGCAGCCGGGCCCGGGTCGACGGCTACCGGGCCGCCATGGGCGCCGCCGGCCTGAGCGTCCCGCCGGGCTACGTCCGCTTCGGCGACTTCCTCAGCCCCACGGGCTACCGCGAGACGATGTCGCTGCTCGACCTGCCCGACCCGCCGACCAGCATCTTCGTGTGCGCCGACCAGATGGCGCTGGGCGCCTACGAGGCCCTGTACGAGCGCGGGATGCGGGTCCCCGACGACATGAGCATCGTCGGCTTCGACGACCTCGACGAGGCCCGCTGGGCGGTGCCGCCGCTCACCACGGTCCGCCAGCCGCTGACCGAAATGGCCGGTATGGCCACCCGCATGCTGTTCTCGCTCATCTCCGGCGAGGAGCTGGACACCACCCGGGTCGAACTGGCGACCCCGCTGGTGGTGCGGGCCAGCACCGCCCGTCACGCCGCGGTGTGACGACTGTCCGACTCCCGGCAGAGTCCCTGTCCGGGCGGACGATAGCGTCGTCGCACCGGACCCGCCGGAGGCACCGTGCAGACTATCGACCCCCCACGCCGGACGCGTACCCGCTTCGCGCCGCCTGACCAACTTATCCGCATCGTCGCGTACGCGGCGGTGCTCGCCAACATGGGCGTTTTCGCCGCATTCTGGCTTTCGCCCGGCCTGCACGACCTGGTGCTGCTCGGCGCCCCCGCCGTCATGTCGTTCGGCCGCCTGGCCGGGCTGACCGCCATCGCACTCCTGCTCACCCAGGTCATGCTCATGGCCCGCATCCCCTGGCTGGAGCGCGCCTTCGGCCAGGACACGCTCGCGCGGTGGCACCGGTGGGTCGGCTTCACGTCGTTCCACCTGCTGGTGGCGCACATCGTGACCACCTGGATCGGCTACACCTGGGACCATGGCCACTCGTACCTGCACGAGCTGTGGCGCATCGTCTGGGACCTGCGCGGCATGCTCTACGCGGTCGCCGGTACGGCGCTGCTCGTCCTCGTCGTGACCATCTCGCTGCGGGCGGCCCGGCGCCGGCTGCGCTACGAGCTGTGGCACCTGCTGCACCTGTACG
Source organism: Actinomycetes bacterium (assembly GCA_023437285.1). Classification (GTDB taxonomy): domain Bacteria; phylum Actinomycetota; class Actinomycetes; order Mycobacteriales; family Micromonosporaceae; genus Luedemannella. The sequence continues at coordinate 3,549 of JAEZGP010000246.1, forward strand.
CGTACGTCGGCATCGGCCTGCTGATGCCGCACATGCTGTGGAACGGCACCGAGTTCCTCGGCCAGACGTGGGCCAAGCGGTACCTGTGGGCCGTATACCTGCTCACCGCCGGCTCCGTCCTCGTCTTCCGCGTCGCGCTACCCCTGCTGCGCAGCTGGCGACACCAGCTGACCGTCACCGAGGTGCGCTCCGAGGGCCCGGGCGTGGTCTCCGTCCGGATGACCGGCCGCGACCTGGACCGCCTGCCGATCCGGGCCGGCCACTTCCTGCAGTGGCGCTTCCTCGGTGGGCGCGGCTGGACCAGGTCGCACCCGTACTCGCTGTCCGCCGCCCCCAAGCGCGACGAACTGCGGATCACGGTCAAGGACGTCGGCGACGGCCTGGCCCACCTGCGGCCCGGCGCCCGGGTGCTGTTCGAAGGGCCGTACGGCCGGCTCACCGGCGCCGTACGGCGCAAGCGGCGGGTGGCGCTGATCGCGGCCGGCATCGGCATCACGCCGCTGCGCGCCCTGCTGGAGGAACTGGACTACGCCCCCGGCGAGGCGGTCCTGGTCTACCGGGCACGCACCCAGGCCGACCTGGTGCTGCGCGCGGAACTCGCGGCACTCGCCCGCGAGCGCGGCGTCCACGTACACCTGCTGGTCGGCGGACGTGGCCCGGGCGGCGACTGGCTACCCGGCGGCGCGGGCGTCACGCTCAGCGACCTGGTGCCCGACCCCGCCGAGTACGACTTCTTCGTGTGCGGCCCACCCCGGTGGACCGAGGCCGTCCTCGCGGCGGCCCGCCGGGCGGGGGTCCCCCGCGCCCAACTGCACAGCGAGCGCTTCTCCTGGTGAATGAGGTCCCGCCCGGGTGGGTACCGGGCAGGCGATCCGGCCCCGCGAGGGACCTGCCGGAGGGACGATGGTGTCGACGGCGCATACGAGGAGAACACCACCATGACCATCGAAGCGGACGAACCCAACGAGTACGGCTTCGCGGGGGCGGGCACCGCGCCTGAGCCGGAGGCCGAGCAGGAGGACGCGCTGCACGCGGAGGCGGAGGCCATCGCGATTCCCCGCGACGACCTGACCGCGCCGATCACGGAGGCGCTGGAAAAGCTGGACGGCGACGACGAACGGTAGCGGATGTCACGCCGGGTCCGGCACCGGGCGCTCGACGCGCAGTGGGTACCCGTAGCGGTGCAGCAACGGCGCGGCCAGCGCCGTGACCGCGCGGGCCGCCCTGGTTGGCAGCCCGGCGCGCCACGCGTCGTCGACCCGCAGGTCCACGGCCCCGGACCGGAACCGTGACGGGTTGCCGGACACGGTGTGGTTGCCGGGCAGGCGTACCCGGTGGGTGCCCTCGAACGGGCCGGCGGTCGGACCGACGCCGGCCAACGCCAGGATCCGGCCCGTCACGTCGGCCGGCGCCGCGACGAAGTCCTCGTAGCGCACTCGCAGGTACCGTCCGTCGAAGGCTCGGGCCGCGCGCTCCACGAGCAGGTTCCACGACGCCCAGTGGCTGGTGCTGTCGACGAGCCCGTGCCTGCGCATCATCGCGGGCCGGGACTGGTCGAGCTGCTTGGTGGGCCGCCGCCACGAGTACGCCACGGCGCGCGGATCGCGTACGACGTGCAGCAGGTACCCGGTCACGTCCGGCATCGTGGCGAGCAGTGCCGCGCCGGAGGGCACCTTCGACGAGTCGATGACGAGCGTGGCGCCGGTGACCTCGGCGATCGCGTGATAGAGCCGGGCGGTGATCTCCGCCAGTGGGTGGGGCTGGCGGAGCAGCCGCGACGTGTGCCGGGCCCGGACCGCCTCGCGCTGCCAGGCCACCACCTGGCGTGGGTCGGGCGGGTGGTCACCGTACGCGACGTGGAGCACGTCGCGCCACAGGGCACAGGCGCGTACCGGCTGACCACAGCCGCACTTGCGGTCGTTGATGAGCCCGCGCTGCCAGACGTGGTACAGCTCCCCGGCGCTGAACACGCCGTCGTGCGCGCCGAGGACGTTGTCCATAATGGTGGTCCCGCTACGGCCCCACCCACCGATGTACATCACCGCCGTCACAGTGGACAGAATGGGGTAACAACCTCAAATTACGGTGTGTCCAGGCTTAGCGGAACCTGGCAAATCGCTCCGAATGCAGTCGATGCCGCTCAGTCGCTCTTGCGCTTGCGGCGCGGCCGCTTCGCGGGCCGGTCGTTGTCGGCGAGCCGGGTGTGCGTCAGCAACTGGGCGAGCGCGACGCCCACCACCGCACAGGCGACCTGGATGCCCAGCGTCGCCCAGCTCCAGGTGAAGTTTCCGATGGTGGCCTGGCCCACGTCCTGCACACCGAACGCCTTGGCCAACAGCATGCCCAGCAGCGCGGCGCCGAAGCCGATCAGGCCGGTACTGAAGAACCCGATGCTCTGCTTGCCCGGCAGCGCGAGCCTGCCGAGCAGCCCGACGAGCGCCCCGAACAGGATCGCCGTCAGTACGTCCTCCACCTGCATGCCTGTGGCCCTCCCACGCCTGCGCTGATCTAGCGGCCTCCGAGCGTAGTCGATACCCCCAACGTCGGCTATCACACCAACGGGCGTGACCGGCACCGTCCACACCAGACGGATCACAGCCTGAGCCAGCCGACCACCGCGTCGGCCTGAGCGCGCTGAAACTCACGCAGGGTGGGCAGTCCCGGCGCGGGCGGCAGGCGGGCGGCGTCCGCGAAGAACCCGCCCATGCCGGCGAGCACGCTACGAAGGTCGGCGGGGTCCGCCCCGGTGCGGCGCGCGCACCGGCGCAGCAGCGCCTCCGTGTCGTGTCCGCCGAACAGGCGCACGTTGATGAGCAGCAGCAGCCTGTCCAGCCAGGCGGGGCCCAGGCAGGCCCACGGCCAGTCCACGACGGTCACCTGCCCGTCGTCGGTGATCAGCAGGTTGTCGGCGCGGATGTCGAGGTGCACGAGAGTGTCGCCGGTCAGCACCGTGCGGGCCCGCGCGGCGACCGCGCGCAGGTCATCCAGGTGCGCCGCCGTCCACGGATCGAGGTCGGCGGGCGGGTCGGCCGCGATCCGCTCCCAACCGCCGAGGTCGACGGACAGGGCCTCCGCGACGGGACGCAGGCCGGGAACCGGTGCCGGCGTGCACTCGTCGGCCAGCGTGTCGAGCGCGGCGAGCACCCGCTCCAGCTCGTCGGCCCGCCAGGGGGTCGCCGGGTGCCGCCCCTCGACGTCGGCGAGCACCAGTGCGACCCAGTGGCCGTCGTCGAAGACGCCAAGCAGGTCGGGGGCGGGTGCCGTCGCGGGTAGCGCGGCCGACACGCGCGCCTCCTGGCGGTGCATGACCGGGCTGTGCTCGTTCTGGGCGGGGCTGACGGCCTTCACGAACGCCCGCCGCCCGTCGGCCGTACGCACGCGGTCGGCCGTACCCGGTGAGAAGCCACCCGGCTGGGAGACGGCGGACACCACCGGCGCGCCGATGATCCGCTCCACCTCGGCGCGCACGTGGTCCGGCAGGTCGGCCCAGCCGATCCGTACGCCCGACGCGGTCACCATGCCCTGGAGGCTGACATACCGGGCAGCGACGGGCCACCCGGTTTTGGGCGCCTCTAGTCGGGCAGCGTCGGCATCACCGGGCCCGGGTCGTGGCCGAGCAGGCCGGCCCGATTGATGGCCGCCGCGCCGAACCGGTCGCGGACCGCGTCGACGGTGACGTCGAGCCCGACCGGCGGATGCCCGGCGAGCGGCAGTTCGAGCTGCACCGCCCCGTGCCGGTCGAAGTTGGTCACCGAGACCCCCACGAGCGTGATGCCGCGCTCCTCGATGAGCGGCCGGGCGGCCGCCAGCAGCCCGCGCACGGCCCCGAGGATGGCCTGCGTGCCGTCGGTCGCGCGGGGCAGGGTCCGCGACCGGGTCGCCCTGGACGAGTCGGCGAACCGCAATCTGAGTACGACGGTCCGCCCGGCGCGACCCGCCTTACGCATCCGGCGGCTGACCCGGTCGACGAGCGCGACCGCCGCCGCGTCGATGGCTTCCGGCGGATGCGGCCGCCACCCGAGCGCGCGCTGCGCGCCGATGGAGCCGCGCCGTCGACCGACGGTCACCTGCCGGAAGTCCTGGTTGTGGGCCAGCGCGTGCAGGTGCCGGCCGGCGGCCTCCCCCAGCATCGACACGAGCGCCGCCTCGCCGAGGCGCGCCACGTGGCCGACCGTGGTGATCCGCCGCTCGCGCAGTTTGCCGGCGGTCACCGGGCCCACACCCCACAGCAGCTCCACGGGCAGCGGGTGCAGGAAGGCCAGCTCCCCGTCCGGCGGTACGACGAGCAGTCCGTCGGGCTTGGCGACCCTGCTGGCCACCTTGGCGAGGAACTTCGTGCGGGCCACGCCGACGGTGATCGGCAGGCCGACCCGCTCGCGCACCCGCCCGCGCAGCCGCTCGGCGATGCCGGCCGGGGGCCCGTCGATGCGGCGCAGGCCGGACACGTCGAGGAAGGCCTCGTCGATCGAGATGCCCTCCACGACCGGGGTGGTGTCGCGGAAGACCTCGAAGACGGCCCGGCTCGCCGCCACGTACTCCGGGAACCGGGGCGCGACCACGACGGCGTCGGGACACAGCCGCAGCGCCTGCCGCCCGCCCATGGCGGTACGCACGCCGCGCGCCTTGGCCTCGTAACTGCACGCCAGGACCACGCCGCCGCCCACAATCACCGGCCGGCCCCGCAGGCGCGGGTGATCGCGCTGCTCGACCGACGCGTAGAACGCGTCCAGATCGGCATGCAAGATTCCCATCTCACCCGTCACGAACATATGTTCGAACACGACGCCGTCCGGCGTCAACGCTGCGACCTGGCGGTACGGGCAATCACGTACCCGCGCGTGCCGTCGGCGTCCGGGTTCGTGCGGCGCGCCGGTGGGGTATCTGACCCGTTACCGACCGATACTGGGAGTCGAGATGGGCATCCGATCGTTCGCCCGGTACAACGGGCTGTCGCTGGCGATGCTCGGCGCCTTCGTGGTGTTCGTCGCCCTCCAGGCGGTCTTCGGCTGGCAGGTGCGCAACGAGGAGCTTGCCGAGGCCGGCCGTGCCACCGACGGCTTCTGGCACTACCTCGGCACGGGACACTTCGGCGAGGCGCTGTTCGAGAACTGGGAGTCCGAGTTCCTGCAGATGGGCTCGTACGTGCTGCTGACCGCGTACCTGGTGCAGCGCGGCTCGGCGGAGTCCAAGCCGGTCGACCAGTCCGACCGCGACGACGACTACCCGACGAACGCCACGCCCGCGTCACCGCGCTGGTCACGCGTGCGCGGCGCCGCCCAGGCGATCTACCGCAACAGCCTGTCGATCGTGCTCCTCACGTTCTTCCTCATGTCCTTCGTGGCCCACCTGCTGGCCGGTACGGCCGAGTACAACGAGCAGCAGGCCTTGCAGAGCGGCGCGGCGCCCATCACGGCCGGGGAGTTTCTCGGCACGCCGGATTTCTGGTTCCAGTCGATGCAGAACTGGCAGAGCGAGTTCCTCGCGGTGGGCAGCCTCGTGCTGCTCAGCATCGTGTTGCGCCAGCACGGCTCGCCGGAATCCAAGCCGGTCACCGCGACGCATGCACAGACCGGCGAGTAGCCGGCGCCTAGCTCAGCGCGGAGATGCCCTCGATCAGCAGCCAGAGGCCGAACAGCGCGAACAGCGTGGCGGCCCCGTACTTGATGGCGCGCTCCGGCAGCCGGCGGCCGAGCAGCCGCCCGACCCAGATGGCGAGCGCGTCGGCGGCCACCATGCCCACGGTCGAGCCGATCCACGTGCCGAACCAGCCGTGCTGCGTGGCGAGCGTGATGGTGGCCAGCATGGTCTTGTCGCCCAGTTCGGCGAGGAAGAACGCGCCGCCGACGGCGAACACGGCCGAACGGGTGGTGCGCTGCGCCTTGGCCTTCTCCTCCTCGGTGAGGGTATCGCCGCGCAGGGTCCACGCCGCGAAGCCGAGGAAGGCCAGGCCGGCCAGGAGGCTGACGGGCCCGGTGGGGATCGTGGCGCCGAGCCACACCCCGATGCCGACCGACACGAGGTGGACCAGCGCGGTGGCGATGGTGATCCCGATGAGTACGGTCGTCGCGCGGAACCGCGTCGCGAAGGTCATGGCCATCAGCTGCGACTTGTCGCCCAGCTCCGCCACGAAGATCACGCCGAAACTGACCACGAGCGCGGTCCAGAAGCCTGCCATGGGTCTACGTCCTCCCGGGTATAGTCACCGGGTTCGGACACGCGAGAGCCTCGACCCGGCATGTCTGCCTGAGTCGAAGGTCTCGCTCACCCCGACATCGCCGAGGTCGGGCGGCCGGGCGGAGCCCGCCAGTATGTCGACCGCCACGTTGGGAGCTACTCCCCTTCGCGCCGCCCACCCTACCGCCCGGGCGGTCAGCTGCGGCGCGAACGTGACGAGGGCCTCAGCCGGGACTGACGTCGTCGGCCACGTCACCGCGTAGTTGATCGATCGCGCCTGAGACCAGTTCGCGGATCCGCTCGACGTCCGCGCCGTCCGGCACGGTGGCGTCGAGGCGCAGCACGCTGCCGCCGGCCGGGCCGTCCTCGACGGTGACCGTGCCGTGCATGTCGGCCCGCCCCGAGCGGCGCCACTCGAGCGCCGTCGCCTCTCCGCTACGGCGGACCTCGTACGCCATTCCGGAGTTGCCGAACGACACCCGGACGCGTTCGCGGTCCAGCCACGCCACCCGTACGCCGGGGGGCGCCCACCGGTCGGCGCGCTCCGGGTCGGTGAGCGTGGAGAAGACCACCTCGGGCGGGGCCTCGAAGTCGTACGCCTCGTTGATGAACACGCCCCACCCTGTACCCCCTCCGGCGGGCGGTTAGTCACCCTTGCGCCGATCCGTTATGGCGAGCGGCCACGCCCCGGCCGGATGTTGAGGGTTTTCTCTATATTCACATCAATCGACGCTGTCCCTAACGTGGCGACTGCCGGCCACCACCCGGCATCACCCCCCGCAGAGGAGCACGGCGTTGAGACCTTCCTCGATCCTGCGTTGCGTGACGGCCATGACCCTGGCCGCCGTCGCCACCCTGGTCGTACCCGCCACGGCGAACGCGGCCCTGCTGGCCACCCCGGACGTGCCGCTCGCCAACCAGAAGGCCCACCTGCAGCAGTTCCAGAACATCGCCACCGCCAACGGCGGCACCCGGCGCTCCACGACCGCCGGGTACACGGCCTCCGTGACCTACGTGTACAACCAGCTGTCCGCGGCGGGTTTCACGGTCGTACGACAGAACTGCACGTCCGGCTGCACCTCGGGCGCCGGCCCGAACGTGATCGCGGACTGGCCCGGCGGCGACGCCAACAACGTGTATATGTTCGGCGCGCACCTCGACAGCGTGTCGGCCGGCCCGGGCGCCAACGACAACGCCTCCGGCTCGGCGACGGTCCTGGAACTGGCCCTCACCCTCGCGCGGACGAACCCGCAGATGCGCAACCACGTACGGTTCGCGTTCTGGACCGACGAGGAGCAGGGCCTCAACGGCTCGGAGTTCTACGCCAACACCCTGTCGTCGACCGAGCGCGCCAAGATCAAGGGGTACTTCAACTTCGACATGGTCGGCTCGGTCAACGGCGGCTACTTCATCAACCGCATCACCTCCGGCGTCGGCCAGGTCCTCAAGGCCTACTACGACTCGATCGGCGTGCCGACCGAGGAGAACACGGAGGGCGCCGGACGCTCCGACGACGCCCCCTTCAACGCGATCGGCGTGCAGACCTCCGGCGTGGCGGCGGGGGCCTCCCGGGTCAAGACCGCCGCCCAGGTCACCAAGTGGGGCGGCACCCAGTCGGCGTTCGATCCCTGCTACCACCGCTCCTGCGACACGTACCCGAGCAACGTCTCCGACACGTTGCTCAACCGGGCCGGCGACGCCGCCGCCCACGCCCTGTGGACCCTGGCGACCGGCGCCCCGCCCACCGTGGTCTGGTCGGACACGTTCGAGACGGCCACCGGTTGGACGGTCAACGCCGCCGGCACGGACACCGCTACCACGGGCGTCTGGGAGCGCGGTGACCCCGAGGCCACCACGTCCAGCGGCACCAAGCAGCTCGGCACGACCGTCTCCGGCTCCAACGACCTCGTCACCGGCCGGCTCGCCGGTTCGGCGGCCGGCGACTACGACGTCGACGGCGGGACCACCTCGGTACGCTCGCCGGCCATCACCCTGCCGGCCGGCGGCACCCTCAACGTCACCCTCTCCTGGTATCTGGCGCACGGGTCCAACAGCTCGTCGGCGGACTTCTTCCGCGTCTCGGTCGTCCACAGTGGCGGTACGACGGCCCTGTTCACCCAGGCCGGGGCGGCCACCAACCGCAACGGTGCCTGGGCCCAGGGCACCTGGAGCCTGAGCGCCTACGCCGGCCAGTCCGTGCGGCTGCTGGTCGAGGCGGCCGACGCCTCCGGGGCCAGTCTCGTGGAGGCCGGCGTCGACGACGTCACCATCACCCAGTCGTAGCCGCGGCTGATTCGCTCTCGTCGGGGGTGCACGCTCCCGACGAGAGCAGGTCAGCCACGATCGGGACGGGGTGCGAGTCGCCGCGAGACCGGCGGCCCGTCGGGGGCGGACGGGCAACTCCGACGGAAGGCCACAGACTAGACTTTCTAGCGAAATGCCGGGTGGGGACCAGTCGGTCGGACAGGGCGGGGCGCGGGAAGAGCGCGGCGTCTGGCGTCCGTCGCTCTGGCTGCGCGCGCTGGCCGCGGCACCCCCGGCGCGCTGGCCCGTCGGGCGGTCCGTGCGCGCCGGGGTCGGCGTGGGCCTACCGGTCCTGATCGCCTCGCTGGCCGGGGACATGCACATCGGCATGTGGATCGGTCTGGGCGCCCTCGGACAGGCCGTGGGCGAACGCGAGCAGCCGTACCGGGCACGATTTCGCCAGATCTGGTGCACCGTGCCGATCGCCGCGGCGGCGTACGGGCTGGGGTTGGTGTCACACCTGCCGGTCGCGGTGGCCGTGGTGGTGATGGCCGCGGTCGCGTTCGGGTGCGGCATAGTCAGCGGCTACTCCGCCGTCCTGTCCGTCGCGACGATGCAGGCGATGCTGATCGCCGCGATCGCTATCGGGCTGCCCACCGCGGCGCCGTACTGGCCACCGGCGCTGCTGTACGTGCTCGCCGGGGTGTGGTTCTCGGCGCTCATGGGGGTCGAGGCCGCGCTGGTCCGCAACCGGCCGCAGCAGTCGGCATTGGCGGCGATGCTCGGCGCGCTGGCTGACCTGGCGCAGGCTCAGGCGCGGGGTCAGGCGGACCTGGGTCCGGCGCGGCGCACCGCGGTCGGCGCGATCGACCGGTTCGAGCAGGCCGCGATGCTGGCCAGGGGACACGCGCAGGGGCCGACCAGGCAGTACTCCCGGGAGGCGCGGATCTGCCGGGCGGCCGACCAGCTCACCGCCCGGCTGCTGGCCCCGGACGCGGAGGCGGACCTGTCGGCACGGGCGGCGGCCCGGTTGCGGCAGTGCGCCGACG
>JAEZGP010000293.1 GCA_023437285.1 Actinomycetes bacterium
TCCTGCCGCCCGGGGTCACCGGGTGGGGGGGGCGGCGGCCTGCCCCCACGCCGCCGGCGGCGCCGGCTGCGGATCGACCGCGACGACGCGCAGCTCCGACGTGTACGTGCCGTCGGGCAGCCGCAGCCACAACTCGGTGGGGTCCGGCAGCATCTCGACCAGTTCGACCTCGGCGCCGGCCGGCGCGGCGGACACGGCCCGCCGCGCCGCGCGGGCCAGGTTGTCCACCAACGCCGGTGCGGCCAGGTCGACGTAGAACGGCTTGCGGTCGCCGGGTACCCGGGCGAACACGTGCCGCGCCACGCCGAGGCCGGCGAGCCAGGCGCGCAGAGCGTCCTGAGCCGGGTCCTTGTCCCGACCGGCCGTGTCGGCGACCCGGGACAGCGGCACCCGCCAGGTCTGCCGGCAGACCGTCACCGCCCCGATGTCGACCCGCGGGGCGTGTGCCGCCGGGACCCGCAGCGCGAAGAGGTTGACCACCACGGCGCTGAGTTGCTCGCCGAAGCACTCGATCACCGGCGCCTCCCAGCCCGCCGAGGGGCAGGTGGCGACAAGCTCGCCGGCGCGTCGCACCACCACGATCGCGGTCGCCGGCGTACTGCGGACCGCGTCCGGGTGCCCGTCGTCGCACCCGTACGAGACATAGCGGTAGTGCCCCGGCGGATCCAACGACAGCGGCGGGTAGCTACGCGAGCTGACGTCACGCGCGCTGCTCGGGTAGACCGGCACGACGCGGCCGGGTGCCATGTCGGCGGCCATCGCGTCGACCAGCTCGGTCGGGTCGTCGGCCTGCGCGCTGAAGAACCGGCTCTCCAGCGTGTTGAGCGCGACGTGCAGCTCGCCCATCACCCACGACAGGGACCCGTCCCGACGGCGGCGCAACAGCAGGTCCGGGCTGTGCAGCCGGGCCGCTGCCCAGGTCCGCCGGGGTGGCGGGAACAGCGCGTCCGCGAGCCGACGGGCGAGGCCCTCGTCGACCTGGACGGGACCCGCCGACGATGCGCCGATGATCTCCGCCCAGCGCAGCTGGAAGTCGGTGACGATCTCGGTGTAGAACCGGCCGCCGGGTTCGAGGACATCGGCGGCGGCCAGGTAGAGGTCGGACAGCGTGACCTCCGTACGGGACGCGGCGAGCTGCCCGAAGGCGGCGAACAGGGCCTCCTCCGCCGCGTCGGCGACCTGCCCGCAGAGCCAGCGCGCACTGTCGAGCAGCACGCCGAGCGGCCGGCCCAGGTCCGCCAGCAGGTGGTCGTCGATCGTCGCGTCGAGGTCACGGCGGCAGTCGAGATAGAACGGTGTTCGGCCGCCAACGGCGAAGGCGGGTTCGCGCCGCACCGGCGTTCCGGCGGCCCCGTCCAGGACCCGGGCCGCGTCGGCGAGCGCGGCGCGCAGCTCCTCCGGGTCCTTCGCGGCGGCCACCGTCAGGCACGCCAGGCGTACCCGCTCGATGCGTTCGAGCCGGTCGGCGCGCAGGTCGTCATCGACGATGCCGGCCACCTGACGGGCGAGTCCATCGAGGGGGTGACTGGAGATGGGTACGCGGAACCCGAGTTGGATGACGCCCGCGGCCCGCAGGCCGTCAAGCGCGTCCGCGAGGTCGGCCGGCGACAGCGGCGTACGGTCGCCCAGCTCGCCGACCCGCTCGACACCGTCGCTCAGCGCCGCCGTCACGAATGCCTCGTGGGACGTGAGGGCGTGCGGCCGGCGGTACGGACGCAGCACCGAGTCCCCCCGCACCGTGCACGACGGGTCCAGCCGCACCGGCAGGTGATCGCGCAACTCAGGTTCGGCACTCCACGACGCGGCGATGGACTGCACCGCCCACACCTCGACGTACACCTCGGCGTGGCGGACGCTGCCGGTGCCCGCGTAGCCGCACCGCGCGCCGCCGAGGCGGGCCCACGCGACCGGACCGAAGAAGCCGATGGTGTCGTTCTTGGTGCAGTAACGCTGCGCGTACCGGGTCACGACCGCCATGCGGTTGCCGAACCGGTGACCGCTGACGCGGGGTTGTTCGCCGGCCTTCAACGCCGCCGCGTGCGCGGCCGCCCACGTGTCGATCGCCTCCGGGTTCTGCCAGGTGAGCGCGGCCCGGAAGACGTCGTCACCGAGCAGGGCGTCGAACGCGGCGCGGCGCGAGTCCCGCAGCGCCTGGCGGCGGACCGCGGGGTCGCCGCCGTCCGCCGGGGCGACGAACACGGCCAGCCGTTCGATCGGCAGCCCGGCGGAGCGCAACGCGGCCAGCCGCCACAGGGTCCACCCCCGGTCCAGCTCGACCAGGTGCGCGTCAACCACCGGTTCTCCTCCCGGCCGGCCGTCAGTCGTCGGCGGCGATGAGAATCGTCTGCAGCCGTTGCACGGTGCAGCCGCGTTGGGTCTTCGAGTCGAGCGCGTGCAGGCCGTAGTCGAGCACCTCGAAGCCGCGCTCGATGGCGCGGATGACGGGCTCGTAGAACGTCAGGTTGAAGTAGAGGAACGGGTCGTCCAGCGCCGTGTAGTCGCAGCCCCAGGCCTTCGAGATCCACCGGTTGCCGCAGGCCAGGAGTAGGGAGCACGCGACCGGTCGGTCCCGTTGGTAGGCGACCAGCGCGGTGAAGTCCTCGTCGAGGTGCATGCCGAGCAGCGTGTAGTGGAACTCGATCTGCCGGGGGTCGGCGTCGCGGCCGTACCGCTTCTCGGTCTGCACCAGCAGCGGGGCCAGCTCGCCCGCGGCGTCGACCATCCGCAGTTCGCGTACGTCGATCCCGCTCTCGCGCAGCCGGCGGCGTTCGCGGCGCACGCCGGTGCGCCGCCGGGTCGGCAGGCAGGACACGTAGTCGTCGAAGGAGTGCCAGCTGACCGGCAGGACGGCCTTCTCACAGACGCTGACCGCCGCCGCCGACGGCCAGTAGGCCTCGAGCCAACGCGCCTGTGTCTCGTCCAGGTACGGCAACATGACGTACTCACAACCGGCCGCGCGGGCAATGGCCCTGGCCTGTTCGACCAGCACGCCCGCGACCTGCGCGGCATCCCGGTCGTCGACCCGCGCGCCGCCGCTGAGGTAGTTAGCGTAGACGCCGTGTGACCCGGCGAGGCCCAACGTCGACGGGCTCACCGGGAGCGACGGATCGAACAACACCGCCGGGTCCACGGCGGCGTGCCACGGCGTGGAGGTGACGTACACCGGCGCCATGCCGACGGCGTGCTCGTTCGCGTCGCGCGCCACGACGTAGGTCGTCGCACCGTGACCGCGTTGGGCCAACTGGATGCGATCGAGTTCGCCGGTGTAGAACCGGGTCGAGGGCACGCCGAGCTGGTCGAGCAGATTTTCGTCGACCTTCGCCGCGTGCTCCACCCGCAGCTGTCCCATCATGGCCCGCGCCGCTCCTACGGTTTGACCTGTCCGGGGCCGTACAGGTAGTCGTTGAGGTCCGCCGGCCGGGTCTCCTCAGGGCAGTCGTCGGTGTAGTAGTTCATCCCCACGGCCACCCGCAGGCCCGGGTTCTTCATCGCCCGTACGTAGTGCGGGAAGCGGCGCGCGTCGAAGAAGACCAGTTGGCCGGCGACCGGGTACAGCACCGAGCAGTCCGCGTCGACCTCCTCGACCGACTGCGCGTCAACGCTGTTGGCCACCACGAGTTCGCCGCCCGTACCGCGCGGATGGTCGGTCACGTACAGCAGCGCCTCGACCGGATTGGTGTCCACGTGGCACTCGTAACGGTCGGTGCCCTCCTGGACGTTCATCACGACCGCGTACCGCCGGTCATCTGTGGGGTACACCTTGCGTCCGGTCGCCTCCTGGTAAAGCTCGCGGAAGTACCCCCGGTAGAGGTCGACGAGCCAGGGCAGTCGCTCCCACACCGTGATGCCGCGCACCGTCATGATCTGCAACGACGTGACGTCGTCGCCTTCGCGCGACGTGGAGTGCGGTGGCACGAGATGCTTGGTGACCCGGTACTCCCGAGCGACCTTGATGATCTCGTCACGCCAGCCTGCGGGTAGGGCGGTGTCGATGTCGTAGCTCACCCAGCTGAACCGGGAAGCGGGCTGAGCACCGCGCAGGAATTCAGCCGGCATGCGGCACCGCCGACCGTACGAGCCGGGCATCGTCGTCGTGGGGGTGGTCGCTGACCACGTCGTTCAGGTCGCGCATCGGTCTCCCTCCAAAGGGCAGTGACAGCAACGTAACCAGCCAGAGGTCGGAATCGGCGTCCCGTAAAGTGGGTAACCGCTACCGCTTGTCGGCCGACTCCCGGATCCACGTACGCACCTGGCGGCGATGGGCACCCATCTGGGCCACCCGCTCCGACCGGCTGGCCGCCGGCACGGGCGACCCCGGCCGCGCCGCCGACCCGTCGGCCGCCGACCCGTCGGCCGGCGACCCGAACAGGTACGTGCTGAGCGCGCGCAGGTTCGGATGGTCGAACAGGCTCAGTGCCTCCACCGGCCGGCCCAACATGTCGCTCAACTCGGCGCTCAACTGCAGCAGCGAGACCGAGGTGAAGCCGGCGTCGAAGAAGTTGGTCGCCGGGTCCAGCGGCCGCCCCAACACCGACTCGGCCAGCTGACGCAGCCGCGCGTCGGGTCGGGCGACCACCGCTTGCGCGACGGGGACCGACGGGGGTGCCATCGGCTTGAGCGTCTCGCCGACCGCCAACCGGTCGACCATGATCACCCGTGCCGGCATGACCCCGGGCGGCAGCACCGTGGCCAGGTGATCGCGCACCGCGTCCTGGCCCACCGCCGCGTCCGCCGCCCGCTGCACCCACACCCGTACGGCCTGCCGGCCACCGTCGTCGACAACCTGAGCGACGGCGTCACTCACCCCGGCACAGCCTCGCGCCGTCGCCTCAAGTTCCTCCAGATTCACCCGGTACCCGTTGACGAGGACCTGGCGGTCGGTCCGGCCGGCCAGGTGCAGGCGGCCGGCGGCGTCGCGGCGGGCGAGGTCGCCCGTGCGCAGCCAGCGCCGCCCGCTGCCGTCGGTAACGAAGCGGTCGGGGCCGGCGTTGACGTACCCGCGTGCGATGTGGGGCTCGGCGACCCAGAGCTCGCCGACCTGCCCGATGTCGCACCGCCGGCCGTCCACGGTCCGCACGTCGACCCGACGGCCGGGCAGCGGTTCGCCGACCGGCACCTGGGCGGTGGGCGGCAGCGGCTGCCCCACGCAGACCTCGTGGGCGGCGACGAGCTGCGGCGTCTCCGTCGATCCGTACCCGTTGACCAGAACCGCGTTGACGGCGCGCTGGCGGACGAGGGCCGCCGTCGCCGCCGACAGCGGCGAGCCCCCGCAGATCACGACGCGCAGGTCCGGCAGCGGTTGCCGATCCGCGCCGCAGACAAGCGCCAGCAGGGCCGGGGTCGCGGTCACCACCGTCACGCGTTCGCGCCGCAGCCAGGCGGCGAGCTGCCCCGGATGCCCCAGGGCGGCCGGCGGCGGCAGGCACACCGTGGCCCCGGCCCGCAACGCCAGGCCCACGTCGCGCAGCACGGGATCGTGCGCCGGGCCGCTGAGCATGGACACCCGGTCGTCGGGGCTCAGCCCCAACCGGTCACCCAGGTCGGCGAGCGCGACCTCGGCGACCGGTGTCGGCACCAGGACGGCGAGCGGGTCGCCGGTGGTACCGGAGGTGAACAGCACGTGCGCGGGACCGTCGCCGCCCGCTGGCCGGCCTTCACGAAGCGCTCGAATGCAACCTGTTTCTCGGCCACGTCCGGGCTGCGGCTCCCCAACTTGGCCGAGTTGATGATGGTGGTAAGGATGTTGTTGAATTCGTGAGCAATGCTCGACGCCAACTCGCCCACGCTGCTGAGCCGTTGGGCCTGCAACAGTTGCTGTCGCAGGGCCTCGGTCTCGCTCACCGGGGCCAGCACGTCTTCACTCGTCATCACTTCGCCTCCCATCGCCCGCACCTGCCGCCGAGTCGCGCGGTTTCCCGCTTCACCGCACCTCAAGCTTGAGGGCGGGGGCGAGTACCGCTCAGCAGTGGTATCG
>JAEZGP010000304.1 GCA_023437285.1 Actinomycetes bacterium
GGACCATGTTGTAGATGCCGGTGGACTTCGCGTTGATGCCGTCGGTGTTGTAGTCGTTGTAGCAGAGTTTGGCGTTGGGGTCGGCCGCCCGCGCGGCGCGGAACGCGGCCTCGATCCAGTCGTTGCCGGTGCGCTGCAGGTTGGAGTCGCGCCGGCCGCCACCGCTGCCGTCGGCGAACGCCTCGTTCACCACGTCCCAGGAGTGGATCCGGCCGCGGTAGTAGCCAGCCACGCCGTTGATGTGGTTGATCATCGCGTTGCGCAGCGACGTGCCGCCCATGTTCGACATCCAGCCGGGCTGCTGGGCATGCCAGGCCAGCGTGTGGCCGCGGACCCGCTTGCCGTTCTGGACCGCCCAGTTGTACACCCGGTCGGCGTTGCCGAAGCTGAACTGGTTCTGGTTCGGCTCGGTCGCGTCGATCTTCATCTCGTTCTCGGCCGTGATCATGTCGAACTCACGGTTCGCGATCGACGTGTAGGTCGAGTCGCCCATCCGGCTCGCCGAGATGGCGGTACCGAAATACCGACCCGACTGCGCGGCAGCGGCACCCAGGGTGCTCTCCGCCGCTCCGGACGACGGGGCCAGGGCCACCATGGCGACCACGCCGCTGGCCGCGACCATGGCCAAAGCTGTCGTCGAAAGCAGAAGCCGCCGGGACCGGCGGCTTGGTGGGGTGGTCACGGGCATTCCTCCCTCAGGGGAACGGGACACGCGTCACCGGGCCGCCCGAGCGTACGGCGGCCCCGCGCGCGGCCTCATTCTTGAGAGCTACCTGGAAATGCGTCAATGAATCTACCGAAACATTTCTCTGGTGGCCGACCGGTTAAGGGGCCGACCACCTGCCGAAACACCACCAGCCGCTTTCTGAAAGAAACGGAAGGACAACCGATCACAGGTCGCGGCGTTGGAAGACCACCCCTGCGAGCCCGAGGACGAGGACGATCCAGACGCCGGTCCACACGAGGTACGTGCCCGTCAGCGGCACCATGCTCAGAAATGGGAAGCCCTTCATCTGCTGGCCGTACTGGGCCAGGACCGTCGCGTCCTGGAACCCGTGCATGGCGCCCCGCCACAGGCCGTCCGTCGGAAGCAGCATCCGGGACACGGTGCCGACCTTGGCCACGCTGTCGTTGCCCAGGGCCTCGCCGAACCCGCCCACCACGCCGGCCACCCACGTGGCGCAGAACAGGCCGACCGCCACGATGCCCGACGCCATCGGCGAGATCACGGTCGACAGCAGCAGGCCCAGCGTGAGCAGGACGGTCGTCTGCGCCGCGAGCAGCGCGAGGCCGGTCACCGGTTGCGGCGGCCAGTAGTCCACCGTGAGCTTCACGACGAGAAACTGCGCGAAGCCGGCGACGGTCACGAAGCCGCTGCCGAAGGCCACGAGGCCGAGCCACTTGCCCAGCAGTACGGACGAGCGGCGGATCGGCCGGGCCAGCACGGCCAACGCCATGCCCGACTCCATCTCCCCCGCCAAGGTGGGCCCGGCCAGGAACGCGGTGCCCAGGGCGGCGATCATGCTCAGCCCGAACATCACGAGGTTGAGCACCTGGGAGGAGACCAGCCGCGCCTCGCCGCTGGTGAGGGTGCCGAGCTCGGCGCTGATGCGGGAGAACCCCCAGGCGCTGAGCGCGAGCAGCGCGAGGGTCAGCCCGGCGACCGCGCGCAGTACGCGTCGGCGCGCGGCCTCCTTCACGGTGAGCCTGGCGACGGTCAGTACGGTCATGACGGTTCCCCTTCCCGACCCGCGCGCAGGATGCCGAGCAGTCGCTCCTCCAGGCTGATCCGGCCGGGCTCGACGGCGTACACCCGCACCCCCAGCCCCACCAGGTCGGCCACGAGGTCCGGCACCGTGTCCGGGCCCTGGCCGGCGGGTAGCGCCACGGTGAACGCGTCGCCGTCGCGGACGACGTCACCGGCGTCGGCGAGCCGTCGCTCGGCCGTCGCGCTCACGTCGCCGAGCCGCAGCCGTACCTCGCTCTGGCCGAGCAGCTCCGGCAGGCTGCCCGACGCGGCGCCCCGGCCCTTGTCGAGGATGACGACCCGATCGCAGACCCGCTCCACCTCGCCGATGAGGTGCGAGTTGAGCAGCACGGCGACCTGGCGCTCCTTGAGCGCCAACAACAGGTCGCGCACGTCGGCCCGGCCGATCGGGTCCAGGGCGCTCGTTGGCTCGTCGAGGACAACCAACTGCGGCCGGGCCACCAGCGCGACCGCGAGTCCCAGTCGCTGCTGCATACCCTTGGAGAAGCCGCCGACCCGGTCGCCCGCGCGGTCGGCCAGGCCGACGCTCGCCAGGCACTCGCGCCGCTCCCCCTCCCCGACCGTCTGCCCGGCGAGGCGTACGTGCAGGGCCAGCACCTCGGCCGCCGTCAGCCACGGCTGGTAGCGGAAGAGCTCCGGCAGGTACCCGACCCGGGCCCGCGCGCGGGGGTCCGACCCCGGCCGGCCGAGCAGCAGCACCTCGCCGGCGTCGGGCCGGACCAGCCCCAGCAGCATCTTGATGACGGTGGTCTTCCCCGCGCCGTTCGGCCCGAGCAGGCCCATGACCTCGCCGCGCTCGACCGTGAACGACACCTCGTCGACCGCGGTGCGGCGCCCGTACCGCTTGCGCAGCCCGGAGCACCACGCCGCGGCCGCTGGCGGCAGCTCGGCGAGCAACCGCTCGGCGCCCTCGATCGTCTGTCCGGTCACCGCAGTCCTCGCGCGACCGACAGCACCTCGTCATCGCTCAGCGAGCCGACGACCGCCGTGACCACGCCCTCGTCGACCCAGACCACGGCCGCGCCAGCGCCGTCGCGCGTGGTGAGGACCGTAGCGGGCATGCCGTTCACGTCGGCCGTGGCCGTCTTGACGCGCTTGTCGGACACGGGCAGCGGCAGGGTCGTCCCGTCACCCGAGAACGACCGCAGCTGGGCCGCGAGCTTGTCCGGCACGCCGGGCAGGGACAACAGGTAGTCCCGGGCCGTCGCGAACGGGACCCCCGAGGAGTACGCCGTCGGCGCGACAGCACGGCCCACGATCAGCGCCGGAAGGCCACGCGCCTCCGCCCACACCATGGCTATCCCCGGGCCGACGACCAGCCGGAACTGGCTGCCGTCGAGGCCCGGCGGCGGCGTGGCAGCACCAGTGCCGGCCTTCGCGGCCTTCTCGGCCGAGAAGGTGAACACCGCGCTCGCCCGGTCGCCTACCTGGTACGACGGCTGCCCGGTCACGCCGCGCGGCAGCGTGCCCGTCGGTACGGGGGCGGTCAGGCCGGTCGCCCGCTCGGCCGAGGCGGCGTCGGCCACCTTCCGCACGTTGGGGCTCTCAGCGACCTTCACGTCGCCGTACGCGGAAAGGTCCGGCAGTTGGAGCAGGTCGCCCTGAGTGATCGAGACCGGGGCGATCCGCTCGGTGCGGAACACCTGCAACCAGTCCCCGGCGGCCGCGGCAGTGGCCCCGGCCAGGACGGCGACGACGCCGGCGATAGCGATCACCGGGCTGCTCAACCACCGGCGCAGCGGCGCGGCGCCCCGGCGGCGCTGCGGCGCGGCGG
>JAEZGP010000308.1 GCA_023437285.1 Actinomycetes bacterium
GCGAGCAGCGCGGCGAGCTGTCCGGGACGGTCGCCGCAGCGTACCCGCACGCGCAGGTACCGGCCGGCGGCGGCGAGGCCGTGCTCGATCACGCGGACCATGAGCAGCGGATCGATGTTGCCGCCGGTGAGCAGCACGACGACGGGCGGCCGGACGTCGACCACGCCGGCCATGAGCGCGGCGACGCCGACCGCGCCGGCCGGCTCGACCACGAGCTTGCTGCGTTCCAGGAGCATGAGCAGCGCTCGGGAGATGTCCTCCTCGGTGACCGTGACGACCTCGTCGACGGTCTTGGCGAGGTGGGCGAAGGCCAGGTCACCCGGCCGGCCCACCGCGATGCCGTCCGCGATGGTCGACATCGAGGCCAGCCGTACGGGGTGGCCGGCGGCCAGCGAGGCGGGCACGGCCGCGGCCCCGGCCGCCTGTACCCCGATGAGCCGTACGTCCGGCTTGCGGGCCGCCAGCGCCACCCCCAGGCCGGAGATCAACCCGCCGCCGCCGACGCCGACGACGACCGTCGCCACGTCGGGACACTGCTCGAGGATCTCCAGGGCCACCGTCCCCTGGCCGGCGATCACGTCGGGGTGGTCGAAGGGATGGATGAACACCGCCCCGGTCCGCCGGGCGAACTCCTCCGCCTCGACGAGCGCCTCGTCGACCGTGTCACCGACAAGATGGATGGTCGCCCCGTACCCCCGGGTCGCTGCGATCTTGGGCAGCGGCGCGCCGACCGGCATGAACACGGTGGCCGGCGTGCCGGTCAGGCTCGCCGCCACGGCCACCCCCTGCGCGTGGTTGCCCGCGCTGGCGGCCACCACGCCGTTGGCGCGCTCGGCATCGGTGAGCCGGGAGATGCGGGTGTAGGCCCCCCGGACCTTGTACGACCCGGCCCGCTGCAGGTTCTCGCATTTGAGCCAGGCGGGCCCGCCGACCCGGGCGGCCAGCGGGCGACACGGTTCCAGCGGCGTCACCCGCGCCACGCCGGCGAGGCGGCGCTCGGCGGCCTCGATGTCGGCGATGGTGACCTCCGCGATGGGCGGTGTCCAGTCCGGTGGCGGCACCACTTCGTCAGCCGCCACGGACCCGGCGAGGGGTACGTCGTCGCTCATCACCTGATCTTCGCACTCGGGCCAGCGACCGTGCGGGAAGCTGGCACAATGCCTGCCGTGCATCGACCGATCCTCGCCACGCTGGGCTACGTCGTCTCTCCGGAGCGCGACCGGGTGCTCATGGTGCATCGCAACAAGCGCCCCACCGACCTGCACTACGGCCACTACAACGGCCTGGGCGGAAAGCTCGAGTCCGATGAGGACGTGGTGTCGGGCATCCGCCGCGAGATCTACGAGGAGGCCGGGCTCGTCGCCGACACGGTGACGCTGCGGGGCACGATCTCGTGGCCCGGTTTCGGCCGGGCCGGGGAGGACTGGTTCGGCTTCATCTTCCGCATCGACGAGTGGCGCGGTGAGGCGTACCCGGGCAACGACGAGGGCACCCTGCACTGGGTGAAGATCGCGGACCTGGAGTCACTGCCGATGTGGGACAGCGACCACCTGTTCCTGCCCATGGTCTTCGACGACGACCCGCGCAGTTTCCACGGCTGGATGCCGTTCCACGCGGGCCGGATGGTCGACTGGTCCTACGTCCGCGCCTGAGTTTTAGGTACGTGCCTGGTTTGTAGGTACGTGCCTGAGTTTAGGTACGTGCCTGAGCGCCGAGGCGGGGCCAGCCCGGCGCGTGCGGACGCCACGGGGCGGCCAGCTCCATCTGCGCGGCGGCCGCCAGGACCAGCAGCTCGCTGCCGGGCGGGCCGACAATCTGGACGGCGGCCGGCAGCCCGTCGCCGCGTACGCCGGCCGGTACGGAGATCGCGGGGAACCCGGCGATGTTCCACGGCGCGGCGTACGGGGCGTAGCGCAGGTTCGCCGCCATGTTGGCCCGCCAGGGGCGCGCCGACCACGGTTCGGCGGCCGGCGGCGGACCGGCGAGGACGGGCTGTACCAGCAGGTCGAACCCGCCGTCGACGAACCACGCCTCGCACCGTGCGCGCCACGCGTCGCGGTCGCTGTCGCGTACGACGCCGCGCTTGTCCGCGTGCGCGCCGAGCGAGATGTGCCGGCGGGTACGCGGCTGCAGGTCGGGCAGCCACAGCCCGGCCGACTCGCGGTGGGCGATGGCGCACCAGGTGGCGATGCCGAGCAGCCCCAGCTTGGTCGGGTAGGTCGGGTCGCTCGACACGGTCTGGTGCCCGAGCGAGACGAGGACCCGCGCCGCCGCCGCGACGGCCTCGCGGGTGTCGTGGTCCGGGGAGACGCCGGTGACCGGGCTGCGTACGGACACCGCGATCCGCAGCGCGTCGGGCTCCACGAGCGGGGCGGGGGTACGGCCCGCGAGCACGGCGAAGCCGACCGACACGTCGGCGACGGTGGTGCCGAGGATGCCGTGCTCGGCCAGCCCCAGCCAGTCGGTGATCCCGATGTCGTACGGGATGATGCCCCGGCCCGGCTTGAACCCGACGAGGCCGCAGCACGCGGCCGGGATGCGGATCGACCCGAGGCCGTCGTTGCCGTGCGCCATCGGCACGATGCCGGCCGCGACGGCCGCGGCCGAGCCGCCCGACGAGCCGCCGGGCGTACGGTCGAGCCGCCACGGGTTGCGGGTCACGGCGGTCTCGTCGTCGGTCGTGCCCCACAGTCCCAACTCGGGCATGCGGCTCACGCCGAGCACGACCGCTCCCGCGCCGCGCAGCCGGCGTACGACCTCATGGTCGTTGTCGGCGACCGGCGTACGGGCGGCGACCGACCCGTGCCACGTCGGCAACCCCGCGACCGGGGTGTTCTCCTTGACGAGGACGGGCACCCCGGCCAGCGCGAGGTCGGCGAGGTCGGGCTCCGCGTCGACCTGCTCGGCCTCGGCCAGGGCCTCACCGGCGCGCAGCACCCGGATCGCGTTGACCTCTGGGTCGGCGACCCGGGCGTGCTCGATGTGGTCGGCGAGCACCTCCGTGGCCCGCGCGTCGCCGCGTCGCACGGCGCGCGCGATCTGCCGCGCGGTGGCGCCAACCCACGTGGAATGCTGCTCGAGCACGGCGGTCTCCCCTGTCGCCAGCCGACAAATATATGCCTGCGATGTGCTAACGAGTCAGCGCAACGCCTGTTCCAGGTCGGCCAGGAGGTCGTCGACCGACTCGATGCCGACCGAGAGCCTGACCAGGTCGCCCGGCACCTCCAGCGCGGAGCCGGCGACCGACGCGTGGGTCATCCGGCCGGGGTGCTCGATGAGCGACTCGACGCCGCCCAGCGACTCGCCGAGGACGAACAGCTTGGCACGGTCGCAGACCTCGATGGCCGCCGCCTCGCTGCCAAGGCGGAAGCTCACCATGCCGCCGAAGCGGCGCATCTGCTTGGCGGCCGTCTCGTGCCCGGGGTGTTCGGGCAGGCCCGGGTAGAGGACGCTCGCCACGGCCGGGTGCCCGACCAGGTAGTCGGCGATCCGCTCGGCGTTGTCGCAGTGGCGGTCCATCCGTACGCCCAAGGTCTTGATTCCGCGCAGGGTGAGCCACGCGTCGAAGGGGCCGCAGACGGCGCCCATGGCGTTCTGGTGGAAGGCGAGCCGCGCGGCTAGGTCGTCGTCGCGGACGACGAGCGCCCCACCGACCACATCGGAGTGCCCGCCGACGTACTTCGTGGTCGAGTGGACCACCACGTCGGCGCCGAGCGCGAGCGGCTGTTGCAGGTAGGGCGAGGCGAACGTGTTGTCGACCACGAGCAGCGCGCCGCTCTCGCGGGCCAGCGCGGCGAGGCCGGCGATGTCGGCGATGCCGAGCAGCGGGTTCGTCGGTGTCTCCACCCAGATGATCTTCGTCTGCGGCGTCACGGCCGCCCGCGCGGCGTCCAGGTCAGACAGGTGCGCCGGGGTGAACTCCAGGCCCCAGTTCGCCGCGACCTTGGCGAAGAGCCGGAACGTGCCGCCGTACGCGTCGTCGGGGATCACCACGTGGTCGCCCGGGCGGCAGAGCGCGCGCAGCAGCGTGTCCTCGGCGGCCAGGCCGCTGGCGAACGCCAGCCCGTGCCGGCCGTCCTCCAGCGCCGCGAGGCACTCCTGCAGGGCATCGCGGGTCGGGTTGGCGGTGCGCGAGTACTCGTAGCCGAGTCGCGGCGCGCCGACGGCGTCCTGGGCGTACGTGGACGTCTGGTAGATCGGCGGCACCACGGCGCCCGTGCGCGGGTCGGGCTCCTGCCCCGCGTGGATCGCCAGCGTCTCGAAGCCCAGAGTCACGCCGCCACTGCCCTGCCGCTCGCTCATTGGTTGAGGCTAGCGCCCGCTAGGGTCGTTGCCATGGAGGGCTGCCTGTTCTGCGCAGTGGTCGCCGGGTCGCCGGACGTGGCAAGGGTTGCCGAGGATCCGTCCGGCGTGGCGATCCTCGATCATCGCCCGGTTTTCAAAGGTCACGTGCTGGTCGCCCCGCGAGCACACGTGCCGACCCTGGGTGACCTACCGGTCGGCGATTTAGGCGTGTTTTTCGGTTTTGTGCAACGAATCGCCATCGCGGTGGAGACCGGCCTCGGCGCCGGCGGCACCTTCGTCGCCATGAACAACAAGGTCAGCCAGAGCGTGCCCCACCTGCACGTCCACGTCGTACCCCGGACCAAGGGCGACGGGCTGCGCGGCTTCTTCTGGCCGCGTACGAAATACGCCTCAGAGACAGAATCGTCCGAGTACGCCGCGAAGATTGCCGACGCGCTCGGGAACGCCTGACCGCCGTTCGTGGTTGTGCAGGGTGGCTTCTCTTCGACTGCGAGGTAAGCGATGTTCCTGAGGTTCCACCAGCCCGAGATGGTCGCCCCCGACAAGGCGCTGCCCGGCCGGGCGACGCCCCTGCCGGTCGCCGACCGCCACACCGTGCTCGGTACGCCGCTGCGCGGCCCGTGGCCGGCGAACCTGCAGGTCGCGTACTTCGGCATGGGCTGCTTCTGGGGCGCCGAGCGCCTCTTCTGGCGGCTGCCCGGCGTCTATTCCACGTCGGTGGGCTACCAGGGCGGCTACACGCCCAACCCCACCTACGAGGAGACCTGCACCGGCCAGACCGGCCACACCGAGGCCGTCCAGGTCGTCTACGACCCCACCAAGATCCAGTACGCGGACCTGCTCAAGGTCTTCTGGGACAACCACGACCCCACCCAGGGCTACCGCCAGGGCAACGACGTGGGCACCCAGTACCGTTCGGCGATCTACGCCACCACCCCCGAGCAGCTCGCCGAGGCGCGCGCCTCCCGGGAGGCGTTCAACCCCATCGTCCGGGGCGCCGGGGCGGGCGACATCACCACGGAGATCACCGAGGCGGGCGAGTTCTACTACGCCGAGGACTACCACCAGCAGTACCTGTCGGACGCCAAGAACCCGAACGGCTACTGCAACCACGGCCCCAACGGCCTGACCTGCCCGGTCGGCGTGGCCAAGACCGCCTGAACGCGAAAGAAGTGGGGGGCCCGGCCCAGGCGGGGCGG
>JAEZGP010000314.1 GCA_023437285.1 Actinomycetes bacterium
CCGACGACGCGGGACCATCGATTGCCGTATGGCACGACCTGGCACACCTCATCGGTATCCTCAACCGGCTCGCCGCCCTTCACCAAGAGCCCTAGCCTCAACGCCCTGCGGTCGTTCCCTGGACTTCGCATCTCGACCCCTCGCGCGAGCAACGCTGCCCGAACCGTGTTGGCCCGAGGTATCGAACTAGGTCCCGAACTGAGTCAGCGACCAGCCCTCGTCGTAGAGTTGCGCGGCTGCCTTGTTCTGATTCTCCCGCAGCCCGTCCTGCCGGGAGCGGTGTGCCGTGACGATGCAGGTGCGCCACGACCGTCTCGGCGGTGGACTCCGAAGGCCACGCTCAGCTCAGAGGAGCGCTTGGGTATCGCGCATCTGGTCTCTGTGGGTGCTACGACCGGTGTGCTAACCGCATCAGAGGCGGATGCACGTAGCTCGACGTTGAACTCGTAGTCTGCTGCCCAGTCAGGTCGTCAGCTCAGATGCCGAACTTTGCGTTGGCGAAGCGCCAGAACAGCGGCACCGCTTCGTCGACGGGTTTGACAATCGCGTCGGTCAGGCCGCTGTTGGAGGTGTGGCTGATCTCGACGACGGTGTCGGTTGTCCGCTTCCCGGCGGGAAACACACTGATGGAGATCACTGAGTACGGCGGAACCGAGGCATCTCTTGTCGCGACGTGCAGGACAGCGCCAATGGTGTAGTTGGCCGCGAGCAGGTGTGCCTCGCTGCGGTCGGCGATGCTCATCGATGATCAAGATCGTCGCGAGTAGGTCCGGGTATGCGTCGGCCATCTGCCAATAGAACTGAGCCAGCTGCGGCCACGGCCGTGCGGCGAACCGCTGATTCGACCACGAGAACGGCTGCCACCTGCGGTGCAGCTTGACCGGAACGAGCACGGGCCGGAGCATAACGACCCAGCCGTCAGTCGTTCACTGGTTTTTCGGGGACGGTGGGCTGCAGGTGCGGTGATCACGACGACGTGCTGATGACCGCCATCACAGATCTCGGTCAGACCCAGCAGTCGTGGCAAATCAGATGCGCGCGCGCAGTTGATCAGCCGATTTCGTCTCGCTGGCTGAGCCATTGGTGCACTACCTCAAGGTCTGCGCCGGTCAGTCCCAGGAAAGGATCGACGTGGTGTAGCAGCGCCGGCTGTGGGTGATGTGCAGCGACCCACCGACGGTCGGCGTCGGTGGTCTCGTCGTCGAGCCAGACGAACGGATGTCCGGCAGCCCACCGAGTCAGAGGCGCTGTTTTCCAGTGCAAGCCACGCTGCGGTTGCTCGTCGATATCGGGCCAGTCGACTACGGGCAGAGCTGGAAGCCCGAGCCGGGGCGCGATGACCTCGTTGGCTTCCGCCATCCACGTGCTTGCCCAGATCAGTCTGCCCGGCAGGCAGAGCAGGCGCCGGCCATCCTCCGGGTCGAGCCGCTCCAGCAGCGGATTGCCCGAGTAGTCGGGAGTGTCCGGTGCGCCGGCGCGCAAACGGCGGCCCGTGCCGGTAGACCGGGTGCGGAACGGGATGAGCACGCCATCGACGTCAAGAAAGATCAACGGTGGCGTGACGCCGGCGGGCACTGCCGAACCGTACCGCCGAACAGCGGCATTCCTCAACGCCGTCAGTCTTGGCTGCCGTTCGTCAGGTGGATGTGACGTAGGCCGGGGCTGAAGCCGGCGATGTGGTCTGGGGTGCCGTGGTGGGCCTTGGACGGCGTGAAGCGGCCTTCGCTGACGGCGATGTCGTAGGCGCCGCCGTCGGCGTATTCAGCGAGGATCCCGGTCACCTGGTGCTCGGCGGCCCAGGCCAGCCCAGCTTTGAGGGTGGTGAATACTGCGGAGGCGTACCGGGCGTGGTCAGCGTGGAAGATCCATACCGTTGACCTCGGTGGGCTCTGCTGATCGGCGGTCGGCCGGCGGCGCAGGCCCTCCGGCGTGAACGAGAACGAGTTGGCGAACGGACCTGGCCGATGCCGGACGGCGAGAACCACAGGCTCCGGATGCACGCCCCGCGGACTGGACCCCGGCGCCGTGTTAGCGAACACATTCCACAGGTGGAAACAGACCAGACTGTCGCCAGGATCAACCGTGGTGTAGGCCAGAGTCTTGGGACAGAACGTATTGGTTCCACCGATCCACACCGACGGCGGCCCGAACGTTTCGACCACCTCAGACAGCGTCCGATCGCTCGCCACGAACTCATCGATCTGGGTGCTCAGTTGCCGGAACTCGGCCGTTGACAGCGCGCGATCTAGCTGCAGCCAGTCCAGGCGATGGGCGATCTCGGCATAGACGCTGGCCACGGCGTCACGCAAGGCGTCTGCCGGCAGAATATTGCTGTATGCGCCCCAAACACCCGTAGCGGTGAAGGCGCCACGTTCGCGAAGTCCCTCGCACTCCGCTCGCCACCGCGCCAGGCTACCGTCCAGCGCCGCCATCGCCCCCAGCAGAAGCCGTTCGGCCATCTCGTCCCGACCGTACATGCCAGGGCGACGCATCACACCGTTCACCTGGCTCAGGTGGTGCTGACGCGCCTCGCCCAGAATGAGCCCTACTTCTCCGTCACCCATCACAGCCAATCATGGCAGAGCGCCATACTCCGGAACATCCGCTCATCGGCAGATCCGCGCACTCGTTCCCGAATTGCCTGATGATC
>JAEZGP010000388.1 GCA_023437285.1 Actinomycetes bacterium
GACTTGATCAGGGCCAGAGCGTGGATGTGGGCCGGCTCCAGGCCCCGACCGGAGACCGGGAAGTTCTCCACGGCCCGCTGCGTCTGGGCCCGCCACAGCGCGTCCGCCGGTACGGCCACCTCGCCCAGCGTGTCCCGCTCGATGCGTACGTCCACATCCCGATCCTGCCACGTCGGAGCCTTAGTATCACTTATCTGATATCTGAAACTATGATGTATCCATGACCTCAGCGTGGCCTGCCGTTTCCTGGGAAGAGCGGCAATGGGTTCCCAAGATCCATGCCGAGTTCGTCTCCACGCGGCTGCGCCGACGCCATGCCGGGCCGTACCGCGCCGCCGTCGTGCCAGCCATCGCGGAGCTGACGATTCAGCTGCCGCCAGCCGTCGTCGCGCTCGCCGAGGACGCCTCGGCGGAGGTTGCCCGCTTCGACACGGAACTCGGCACGGAGGTCGCGCCCTTCGCCTCAGTGCTGCTCCGCTCGGAGTCTGCCTCCTCGTCCCGCATCGAGAACCTGACCTCCGGCGCCAAGGCCATCGCTATGGCCGAGCTGGGCAGCAGGGAGAAGCGAAACGCCACCGAGATCGCGGGCAACGTCGACGCCATGCGGGCCGCCCTGGATCTGGCGGACAACCTTGACGGTGAGGCGATCCTGGCGATGCACGCCGCGCTCGTCGCCCGGCATGCCCCGGCCATCGCTGGCCGGTGGCGCCAGGAGCAGGTCTGGGTGGGTGGGACAGACTTCGGGCCACATGAAGCGGCCTTCGTCGCGCCGCACCACACCCACGTGCCCGCTTTGATCGACGATCTCGTTCGCTTTGCCCGACGGACCGACCTGCCGCTGCTGAGCCAGGTCGCGATCGCACACGCCCAGTTCGAGACCATCCACCCGTTCCCCGACGGCAACGGCCGCACCGGTCGCGCGCTCATCCACGCGATGCTGCGCGGACACGGGCTCACCCGCAACGTGACAGTGCCGGTCTCAGCGGGCCTGTTGAGTGAGACCAACCGGTACTTCGACGCGCTCACCGCCTACCGGGACGGCGACCCTGCCCCCATCGTCGAGCGGCTGGCACAGGCCTCCTTCACCGCCACCGCCAACGGCCGCCAGCTCATCACGGATCTGCGGGAGATCCGGGCCGGGTGGAACGAACGGGTGACGGCGCGCCGGGGCGCGACCGTCTGGCGCGTGGCGGATCTGCTGCTACGCCAACCCGTCGTGGACGCCGCCGCGGCCGCTGCCGCGCTCGCCATCACCCCGCAGAACGTGCACCGTGCGATCGCGCCTCTCGTGGCGGCCGGCGTGCTGACGGAGTTCACGGGCATGGGCCGCAACCGCATGTGGCAGTCGAACGAGGTACTCGCGGCCCTGGACGCCTTCGCCGACCGCGCCGGCCGTCGCGGCTGAACCCCTGCTGGCGCCCGGACGGACGACTCAGCGCACCAGGGGCACTCGCGTACCGAACCAGGCGGGCAATTCCGTACCTAAGGCCACTCTGCGACAGCGGGAGAGCGCGCGGATCGCGAGCGCGCGGAGCGGATTTCATATGCAACACGTTGCATGTCAGATGCAACAGGAGATAGGCTGGTTGCGTGGCATCACAGACGGTGGGGTTTGCGGTCTCCGACGATGATCGCGAGCGGCTCGACAGACTCGTCGAGCACTTCGGCGGCGGTAACCGGTCGGCCTACCTGCGCGCGACCCTGAAGGTCATGGAGTCCCTGCGCCGGGCCGAACGACTGCGTGAACTACAGGCCGCCAACCATCGGCGGCTTGCCGAGCAGCAGATCTCCACCGAGGAGCTCTCGGACCGGGTCCGCGAGGCCTACAAGGGCACGGCCGGGTGAGCTTGCCAGGGCCGGTCGCCACGCCGGTCGTGTTTGACGTGAACGTCCTGGTCCAGGCGGTCGCCTCGGGCAACAGCCCGTACCTGTCCTGGCCGTCCCCGCCGCCCACGTCCGGCAATCCGTTCGCCGACTGTCTCGGCATCATCAACGACGCGGCGGAGTTCGCGCTCTGGTTGTCGCCACACATCCTCGACAACACGACGCGTGTCCTCATGGCAGTGGTCGGCACGCCGAAGGAGGAGGCGGCCGACTATCGGGAGATCCTCCTGGAGATGGCAGACGCGTCAGGCGGCGGGTTCATCACTCCACCCCGGACGGTGCACGACTGCCCGGATCACGAGGACAACCTGGTGCTCGACCTCGCCGTCGAGGTCGGCGCGCTGCTCGTCGTCTCCGAGGACGCCGACCTCACCGGCATGTCTCCGTGGCGTGGCGTGCCCATCCTGCGCGCCCGCGAGTTCACCGGCCGTGTCGACGCAATGCGCCGCCACCGCCGCTGAACGCCCCGCGCCAAGGGCACTCGCGTACCGAATCCGGCGGGCAATTCCGTACCTAAGGCCACTCTGCGACGCGGGAGAGCACGCGAGCGCGAGGCGTTCACATGGTCGTTGGGGTGCACGTTGGCCGTGACCCGCTGCTGCGCGAGCGTGGCGATGACCTCGTTGGCGTTCATGTTCGACGACGTGCCCGACCCGGTCTGGAACGTGTCGATCGGGA
>JAEZGP010000390.1 GCA_023437285.1 Actinomycetes bacterium
CACGAAGCCCTCGGTCTCTACCGGCCGATCGAGGTCCACCACAACCCGTCGCTGAAACCCCAACCCAAGATCACAAAAACCCAACCTTCAGCCCAAGAAACCTGAGCCAGGTTCTTGACGCGGGACATTCTTGCCCACGTCGTGGCGGGGTGCTGGGATGCGGTTGGTGGAGCCGCTGGGGCGTCCAGGGCCTGGTGTAGTTGGTTTCGGCGCACGCGCCGGACGGGCGGTCTTCGGGCGGAGGTTTCGAAACCCTCGACGGACGCGTGCGGGTGTGAGTCGTCCTGGCGGGGCGGGTCGTTCCCAGGGGCGGCGTAGGTCGGCAGCGAGATCGCGGCTCAGGCGTAGTTGGGTGTAGGCGGCGATGACCAACCAGGTCCAGCGGTCGGCGGCGGCTGGGTCACGCAGGCGGGGCGTGGTCCAGCCCAGCGTCTGCTTGAAGAATCGGAAGGTGTGCTCCAGATCGAAGCGGCGCAGGAACGCCTGCCATAGACGGTCCACATGCGACACTGATGCGCCGGTGTGCGATGACCATAGCCACACTGGCTTCGGGTCGCGGTCACCGGGCAGATGATCGACGGTGAGGCAGATCAGGGTGCCTTCTAGGATAGGTAGTTCACCGGTGTGGTCCAACCACGCGGCGCGGTGTGTCAGTCGGGGGTGTAACCGATCCCAGGCGAGGGCGATCGCGGTGCCATACCGGGTTGTCTCGGTCGTGGTGTGCACGTGTGGGTCGGGCCAGGTTGCCAGGTCGCCGAGGTGGAACTCGCCGCCGTGCTTGAGCGGACGGCCGATCGTCCCGGCCGGCCGTGGCGGTGCCGGTAACCGCAGTACCCGGTCGGCGCGGATGCGGCCGACGACCTCGACCGGGAGGTCGGCCAGCAGGTAGGCCAGTCGGGCCAGGTCGTAGCCGGCGTCGAAGACGATCAGGACATCCGCGTCGCCATCATGCCACTGACCCGCGGTGATCAATCGTTGCACCACCTGGCGGACCTGCGTAGCGGTCACCTGAGCTTCGTCGTCGTCAGGGCCCAACCGCACCGCGTCGAGGATCTGTGTCCACGACGTGCGCCCGGGCTCCAGGACCGCGACGAACGAGTACGGCCAGCCGGGAATGAACTGGTCCTGACTGCGGCCACGCCCGTACACGTGGCAGAACAACCGATCCGGTGCCGTAGCCGCATCCGGGCGAAGCCACGGACTGACATCCACCGCCAAGACCAGCCGCCCACCGTCGAAGCGCGGCAGCACCAGAGCGGCCACCGCGGTACGCAGCCGTGCGACCTCGATGCTGCCCGCGTTGAGCCCGTCGTAGAGCGCACCATGACCGCGACGGTGCTCAGCCGTCAGCGTCAGATCAACCAGGCTGCGCACCGGCCCATCGGCGCACAGCAGCGCATCCGTCAGCTCGAACAACGCATCTGCCCGCGCGGCCAGGCACCGGTAGAACCCTTGCCGGAACCCGTCCAGCTGCGCCACCGCGCCAACCGGCGCGCCATCATGCACACTGATCACAAGACAGCCCTTGGTCCATTGATCATCTTCCCTCGATAAGAAGATGATCGACCAAGGGCTGTTTCCGTCACACCGCGGGGGCCGCGACCGACCATCCGAGGTTAAAGATCAAGCTAAGCCGGAACTGGTACTCGCGGACGCTGTCAGCAACACCATCGAGATCACCAAGAACGCCGAATTTTGCCTCGTCTACGACCGCCCACTCGACCAGAGCGGGCTGAGCTGGAGGCATCTGGTCTCCTGGTGGACCGAAACCCACGCTGAGTCAGGCACCAGCGAACAGGATGCGGGCCGGCAGCTGTACAAACGTCTTCGACGTTCCCTAGATAGAGACCGCAAGCCCACCGACCCACCCGGCCCAGAGCGACAGGTATTCCGCGCGTACAGCGAACTGCTCAGCATTCACGGCTTCGACCTGCCGGCACTGATTCCGCAGGTCTACCTGCACTACGACCCCTACACCCGGACGCAGCGACGCACACCAGGGCCGCTACCCCGCCAGCGAATGGACTTCCTGCTGCTGATGCGCGGCCGCTGTCGGCTTGTCCTCGAATGCGACGGCAAACATCACTACGCCGACGATGACGGGCGAGCCAGCCCTCGCCGCTACGCCGAGATGGTTGCCGCAGACCGAGAACTACACCTCGCTGGCTACGAAGTCGTGCGCTTCGGCGGTATGGAGTTCCAGTCCCAAGAACAGGCACTGTCGATGTTGCGCAGCTACTTCACCCGGCTATTCGCCGCACACGGGTACCTTCCCGAGACCGCGGTATGACGCAGGTGCTGCACAGAGGCGTTGACCGCGCTCGACCATCTAGATCAACGCGACGCGCTTCGGGCAGCGACGAACAGCGTCGTCGAAGCTGACAAGGCCGCCGGCCAGCACAACGTCGCTGAACCGGTCGGCATCAATCACAGATCCACGAGCTCGGGACACCGTCCGCCACTTCTCGTGAGAACCCGCCAGGTTCGCCGCCAGGCCAACTGAGAACCCGCCATGTCAAGCGCGAAGCGACACGAAGCAGGCGTGCGAGGCGGGTCGTTCCTTGGCGTAACCGCCGTTAATTACCGAATTAACGGCAAACGCAATCCGATAATCGTGCGACGGTGGGACGAAAAATGAGCGCACCATAATGACAGTTATGGTGCGTGCGTCGGCCTGCTCGGCCC
>JAEZGP010000423.1 GCA_023437285.1 Actinomycetes bacterium
TTTAAACCCCACCGGTCGGGCCCCCGGGGGGGGGCCCCCGTACCGGTCGCGGGGTGACTGGTTTGTCAGGGAAGCGGCCAGGCCTTGACGAACTTCTCCGCGCCGGAGGTCATCTGCAGGACCGACAGGTCCCGCACGTTGATGTCACCGCTGGCAGGGTCGATCTTCAGGTCCTTGCCCAGCACCGCGTCGGCGGCGCTGATGGAGATTCCCTCACCCGAGAAGACCTGCTCGTTCACGCTCTTACGCGTGCCGTCGGACTTCTCGATCGCGGCCAGGATCACCTGCAGGGCCTGCACGCCGTAGAGGACGTACGAGCTGGCCGGGTCCTTGCCGTACTTGGCCTTGTAGTCGTCGAGGAGCTTGGCGCCCTTGCCGCCGGCCGAGCGCAGCTGCGAGGAGTCCATGCCCGCGAACGTGAGGTAGGTGCCCTCGCCCGCCGGCAGCTTCTGGAAGTCCTCGTAGCCGGTGAAGCCGTCCGGACCGATCAGCTTGACGGCGCCGGTGTTGGCGCCGAGCACGGCCACCTTGTCCTTGACCAGCTGGCCGCCGTTGTTGTCATAGATGCCGCCCAGGTAGACGCAGTCCGCGCCAGCAGCCTTGATCTTCTGCATGAGTGCCGTGTAGTTCGACGCCTTCGCGTCCCACGCGTCGTTGCCGAGGATCTGGATGCCCTGCTTGGCGGCCTCGTCGGCGAACGCCTTCGCGACACCCTGACCGTACGTCTGGTTGTCGTTGAGGACCCAGCACTTCTTGACCTGCAGGTCCTTGGCGGCGAACTGGGCCGCGGCCGCACCCTGGTAGTCGTCGGTGGTGATGACGCGGGCGTAGCTGCGCTTGCCCGACGGGAAGAACTTCTCCGGCTCGCCCGGCTCCCAGGCCTTGGTGAGGCCGGGGTTGGTGTTGGCGTGCGACACCATGAGCAGCGGTCCGTCGGGGGCCTGGTTGAGCGTGCCCACCTGCAGCTTGGCGCAGCCCGAGTTGTACGTGCCCATGACCGCGACCTCGTCGGCGTTGGCGACGTGGTCGCCCGCGTTCTTCGTGCAGGTCGCGTCGTCCCAGCCGCCCTTGGCTGCGGTCGAGTCGTCGTATTTCTGCAGCTTGACCGTGTAGTTGCCGGCCTTGCCGCCGATCTGGTCCAAGTACAGCTGCATCGCGTTGTACGTCGTCTCGGACGTGTCCGCGGATGCGCCCTGGAAGGGCAGGTCGACGCCGATGATCAGGGTCTTGCCCCCCGAGCCACCGCCCGTCTCGTTCTCGCTGGCGCACCCGGTCGCCACGAGGGCGATAGCACCGAGCGCCGCTACGGCCTTCAACCGCCTGTTCATGCGATTCCTCTCACTCGTCCTACGCCGGCCGGCCCGAGGGTGGTGACTCCGGGCCCGCTGGTCGCGTGCGTCGCGCCAGGCCGGTGGATCTGATCCTTCAGTCGGGAGATTTCCGCCGCGTTTCCGCTCAACCACTCGATGATCACGTGGCCTGAGTGGACACGAGACGGCCCACGACGATCGCGGTCCTCCTGTCCGGGTCAGTCCTGCCGGCGAGCCGCGGGCAAGCATTACGCTGCCGCGTCGTGCGGCCGAACGTAAGCTGCGTCACATTGGCTGTCAAGCATTGTGAGCGGCCATCGGGCAATATCAACCAAGCCGTGATACAGCTGTGGCCGGGACGCCGTGTCGTCCCGGCCACAGCCGCGCAATGTCCGGGCTAACGCCGCCCGGAAGCGGGGATCACTGGCTCTGCGCCGCCGTCCCGGGCAGGTCCTCGGCGAGGAGCCGGTCGGCCACCTCGCGCATGGTCATCCGGTGGTCCATCGCGGTGCGCTGGATCCACTTGAAGGCCTCGGGCTCGTTCATCGCGTACGCGATCATGAGTTTGCTCTTGGCGCGCTCGACCGCCTTGCGGGTCTCCAGCCGGTCGGTCAGGGAGGCGACCTCGGCCTCCAGCGCGGCCACCTCGGCGAAGCGCGACAGCGCCACCTCGATCGCGGGCACCAGGTCGGTCTTCTGGAAGGGCTTCACCAGGTACGCCATGGCGCCGGCGGTCCGGGCCCGCTCGACGAGGTCGCGTTGGCTGAACGCGGTCAGGATGACGACCGCGGCCAGCCGGGGTCCGGCGATCCGCTCGGCCGCGGCGAGACCATCCATGATCGGCATCTTGATATCGAGAATCACAAGGTCGGGGCGCAGCTCCTCGGCCAGCTTCACCGCCGTCTCGCCGTCGCCGGCCTCGCCGACAACGTCGTAGCCCTCCTCGACCAGCATCTCGCGGAGGTCCAGCCGGATCAACGCCTCGTCCTCGGCGATGAGCACCCGACGGCTCTGCACCTCGGTCACGCGTACCCCCACAGCATCAAGATCATGTTCATCGGCCTCGGGTCGATGCCGGTGCGCCTAGACTAACGGTTACGCTATTGCAGCCCGCGTCCCCGTATCCCAACCGGCAGAGGAACGGAGCTCAAACCTCCGACAGTGTGGGTTCAAATCCCACCGGGGACACAATCGCCTCAGCTTTTCGGCCAGCTCACGGCTGAAAGCGGTACCCCATGCCCGGCTCCGTGAGCAGATGGCGCGGCCGCGCCGGGTCGTCCTCCAGCTTGCGGCGCAACTGGGCGACGTACTGGCGCAGGTACTGCGTCTCAGTCAGGTAGGTCGGGCCCCACACCGCCTCCAGCAGTTCGCGGTGCCCGACGAGCGCGCCGGCACTGCGGGCCAGCACCTCCAGCAGGCGCCACTCGGTGCGGGTCAGGTGCCGGGTCGTCTCGCCCCGCCGCGCGACGCGCGCCGCGAGATCCACCTCGTACTGCCCGATGCGGTACGTCCCGGGCGGCTGCGGCGTACCGTGGCGGCGGACCACCGCCCGCATCCGGGCCAGCAGTTCGTCGATGCCGAACGGCTTGGTCACGTAGTCGTCCGCCCCGGCGTCGAGCGCGTCCACCTTCTCCGGGCCGCTCGTACGGCCCGACAGCACGAGGATCGGCACGGTGCTCCACGCGCGCAGCCGCCGGATCACCTCGACCCCGTCCATGTCGGGCAGGCCGAGGTCGAGCACGACCAGCTCCGGGTGACCGGACGCGGCGGCGGCCAGCGCGCCGGCGCCGTCGGCCGCGCCGATCACCTCGTACCGGTGCGCGCGCAGCGTGATCCGCAGGGCCCGCAGGATCTGCGGCTCGTCGTCCACCACGAGCACGCGGGTCACGGCGCCGCCACCGTGGGCAGGCTCAGGATCATGGTGAGCCCGCCGCCGGGCGTACCGTCCGGTTCCAGGCCGCCGCCCATCGCCTCCGCGAGCCCACGCGACAGCGCGAGTCCCAGCCCGACGCCGGTGGCGTTGTCCCGGTCACCGAGCCGCTGGAACGGCAGGAACACCCCGTCGCGGTCGGCGGGCGGGATGCCCGGCCCGTAATCGACGACGCGCACCTGCATCCGCCCATCGTGGACGCTGGCCGTGACCAGCGGCGGGCGGTCGGACGGGCTGTGGCGCAGCGCGTTGGCGAGCACGTTGACCAGGATGCGCTCCAGCAGCGCGGGATCGGCGTACACCTCCGGCAGGTCGTCGGGGACCGCCAGGCGTACGTCGTCGGCAGCGTCGCCCAGGTCGTCGACCGCCCGCGCCACCGCCTCGGCGACGCTGAGGGGCTGCGGGTGCACGCCGAGCGCGCCGGCCTGCAGCCGGCTCATGTCGAGCAGGTTGTCCACGAGCCGGGTCAGCTTGTCGATCGACTCCTCGGCGGTGGCCAGCAGCTCCTCGCGGTCCTCGGCCGAGAACTCCACATCCGTACCGCGCAGGCCGCCCACGGCCGCCTTCGCCGAGGCCAGCGGGGTGCGCAGGTCGTGGCTCACGGCCGACAACAACGCGGTGCGCAGCCGGTCGACGTCGGCCAGCTCGCCTGCCGCCGCGGCCTGCTCGGCCAGGCGCTGCTGGCGCAGCGCGACCGCGGCC
>JAEZGP010000505.1 GCA_023437285.1 Actinomycetes bacterium
ACCAACGGTACCCAGGTGATCATCTGGGACTGCAACGGCCAGAACAACCAGCAGTGGAACCTCAACGCCAACGGTTCGATCACCGGCGTGCAGTCGGGCCTGTGCGTGGACGCCAACGGCGCCGGCACCGCCAACGGTACGAAGATCATTCTTTGGTCGTGTAACGGCCAGGCCAACCAGCAGTGGACCCAGGGGACGACCACGCCGCCGTCGACGCCGCCCTCGACGATCCCGGCCGGCGGCGGCCCGTGCGACATCTACGCCTCCGGCGGCACGCCGTGCGTGGCCGCGCACAGCACCACCCGCGCGCTCTACCGCGCGTACGCCGGCAACCTCTACCAGGTGCGGCGGTCCTCGGACAACACGACCAGGAACATCGCCGTGCTGACCGCGGGCGGCACGGCCAACGCCGCCACGCAGGACTCGTTCTGCGCCGGCACCACGTGCGTCATCACGGTCGTCTACGACCAGTCCGGACGCGGCAACGACCTGTGGTACCAGGGTTCGAGCGTGGTACCCGGTTCGACGTCGAGCCGGCCCGCGACGGCGACGTCGGAGTCGCTGACCGTCGGCGGCGCCAAGGCGTACTCCCTCTACATCAACCCGGGCAACAGCTACTGGCGCGACGGGCACCTGACCGGCGTGCCGACCGGCGCGGCGCCGGAGGGCATGTACATGGTGACCAGTGGCACCCATGTCAACAACGGCTGCTGCTTCGACTACGGCAACAGCGAGACGACCCGCTCCGCCGACGCGGCCGGCGCGATGGACGCCATCAACTTCAGTACGCAGTGCTGGTTCGGCGGCTGCTCCGGGTCGGGTCCGTGGGTGCAGGCCGACCTCGAATGGGGCCTGTACTCCGGCGGCAGCCAGTCCTGGAACACCAACCAGCGCGCCTTCCCCCACAAGTTCGTCACCGCCACCCTCAAGAACAACGGCACGTCCCGCTTCGCCATCAAGGGCAGCAACGCCCAGTCCGGCAACCTCTACACGCTCTGGGACGGCGCCCTGCCGCCCGGCTACAGCCCCATGAAGAAGCAGGGCGCGATCATCCTCGGCAGCGGCGGCGACTGCTGCAAGCCCGGCGGCGGCGCCAACCTCAGCGCCGGGACGTTCTACGAGGGCGCCATGGTCGCCGGTTACCCGTCCGACGCCACCGAGAACGCCGTGCAGGCCAACGTCGTGGCCGCCGGCTACCGCTAGTCGAACTCCCTCATGACCTCAGGAGACCTCATGTCCCGATCCACGTCCCCCGCGCTACGCAGGGTGGTGTTGGCCGGCGCGACGGCGGCGAGCGTGATCGCCGCGGGAGTCGTCGTCGCGCTCGCCTCGCCCGCGTCCGCGGCCGTGACCACCCTCTACGCCGCACCGTCCGGCACGGGCACCGCGTGTTCGGCCGAGCAGCCGTGCTCGCTGTCCGCCGCGCAGTCGGCGGTGCGGGCCATCAACAGCAACATGAGCGACGACATCGTCGTCCAGTTGGCCGACGGGGTGTACCGGCTGTCGGAGCCGCTGCGGTTCACCGCCGCCGATTCCGGCACCAACGGTCGCACCGTGACCTGGCAGGCGGCCCCCTCGGCGCGGCCCGTCATCAGCGGCGCGCGGGCGGTCACCGGCTGGTCGGTGGCCGACAGCGGCCGCAACATCTGGCGGGCCAACATCGGCACCGGTGTCGACCCCCGTCAGCTCTACGTCAACGGCGCTCCCGCCGTGCGGGCCCGTACCACGCTCAACCGCTCGGACTTCACGTTCACCAGTACGGGCATGCGGTTCTCCAACAGCGCGCTGGGCTACCTCAACAACGTCGCCAACCAGAACCGCATCCAGCTGGAGAGCGTTAACTCCTTCACCGACCGGTACGTGTCGGTGCAGAGCATCAGCGGCAACGTCATCACGATGCAGCAGCCCGGCTGGAGCAACAACAACTTCGGCTACGACGTGTTCAACGCCCCGCACCGGGCCGGGCCGCTCTACATCACCAACGCGTACGAGTTCCTCGACGCGCCGGGGGAGTGGTACGTCAACACGGGCACCGGCACGCTCTACTACATCCCGCAGTCGGGGCAGAACATGAGCAGCGTCAGCGTGGAACTGCCCGTGTTGCAGTCGCTGGTGGGGGTGGGCGGCACGTACGACGCGCCGGCGCACCACCTCACGTTCTCCGGCATCACGTTCACCGGTACGAGCTGGCTGGGTGCGAGCAGCAACCAGGGCTACGCCGACCAGCAGACCGGTTCCTACATCGCCGGCAACTGGTCCTGGCCCAACTTCGGGTCGTGCAACCAGGGCTGCCCGCAGTTCGAGGCCGCCCGGCCCAACTGGAGCCAGATGCCCGCCGCGGTGCAGGTCTCCGCCGCCAACAACATCACCTTCACGGGCAGCCAGTTCGTCAACCTCGGGCAGACCGCGATCGGCATCGGCAACGACGCCAACGCCCACGCCAGCGGCGTCGGGCTCGGCGCCAGCAACATCACCATCAGCCGCTCGGAGATCGCCCGCAACGCGGCCGGCGGCATCGTCATCGGCGGCGTGCGCGCCGACGCCCACCACCCGAGCGACCAGCGGATGGTCAACCGGGACATCACCGTCACCAACAACCGCATGCACGACCTCGGCCTCGACTACCGGGGCGTCGTCTCCGTCTTCACGACGTACGTAACCAACGCCACGCTGTCGTACAACGAGGTCTACAACATGCCGTACACCGGCATGTCCATCGGGTACGGCTGGGGCGCCAACGACGCCGGCGGCAGCAACCACTACGCCGACCGCGGCCTCTACAACTACCAGCCGCGCTACTCGACGCCGACGACCGCGTCGAACAACCGGCTCATCGGCAACTACATCCACGACGTGATGCAGCAGATGACCGACGGCGGCTGCATCTACACCCTGTCCAACCACCCGAGCGGGTTGATCCGCGACAACTACTGCCTGCGGACCAACGGCTGGTTCGGGCTCTACTTCGACGAGGGCTCGCGCTACTTCACCGCCACCAACAACGTGTTCTCGTCGACCGGCACATGGGCCACGGCCAACTACTGGTACGCGGAGAACATGGGCAACTTCACCGTCACGAACAACTGGAGTACCAACAACAGCACCAACGTGACCAACGGCGACCGGGGCAACGTCGTCTACGGCAACGTGACGGTCTCGAACAACAACTGGCCCTCCGGCGCGCAGGCCGTCATGGCCTCGGCCGGCGTCCAGCCGACGAACACGCCGACGTCCGGTACGCCGACCACGAGGCCCCCGGTGACGTCCGGCGCGCCGACCGGCGGTCGCCAGTTGGTGGGCAGCCAGTCGGGCCGGTGTGTGGACGTGCCCAACTCCACGACGACCAACGGCACGCAGGTGCAGCTGTGGGACTGCGGTGGTGGGGCCAACCAGTCCTTCACGTACACGTCGGGCAAGCAGTTGCAGGTGTACGGCAACAAGTGCCTGGACGCGTCCGGCCGCGGCACGACCAACGGTACCCAGGTGATCATCTGGGACTGCAACGGCCAGAACAACCAGCAGTGGAACCTCAACGCCAACGGTTCGATCACCGGCGTGCAGTCGGGCCTGTGCGTGGACGCCAACGGCGCCGGCA
>JAEZGP010000736.1 GCA_023437285.1 Actinomycetes bacterium
GAGGCGAGCATGTGCATGACCTCCGCGACGTGTTCGGGCTGCATGATGGTCGTGGGGTCCTCGTCCGGGGCGAGGGTCTTGCGCAGGTCGGTGGCGCACCGGCCGGGGGAGATGCACACGACCCGCGTACCGAAGATCGCGAGCTCCTCCCGCATGACCTCGCTCATCGCGATGAGCGCCGCCTTGGAGGCCGAGTACGTCAGCCAGCCCGAGCGTCCGTTGATGCCGGCCGTCGACGCCACGTTGATGACCGTCTGGAACGTGTTGCCGCCACGCAGCAGCTCCTGAACGATCGTGAACGGCGCGTACAGGTTGACGGCGATCGTCGTCTCGAAGTCGCTGAACTGGATCTGCTGGATCGCCGTCGGGGCGGTGTAACCGGCGTTGTTGATCAGAATGTCGACCCGGCCGACGCGGTGCATCACGTCCTTGACCAGGCCGACGGCCAGGGCGCGGTCGCCGAGGTCGACCTCGAACGCGTGGATCTTCTTGTCGTACGGGTTGTCGGCGCGCAGGCTCTCGACCGTGTTCGCGAAGTCCTTGGATTCGCGGGCGACGAGGACCAGTTCGGTCACGCCGTTGTCGGAGCGCAGGAACTTCTCGGCGGTGCGCATGCCGATGCCACGCGAGGCGCCGGTGATCATGACTGACTTAGACATCGCTCACCTCGGTGCTGAGCAGGAAGCCGGCCAGCCGGACGTCGGTCGGCGTGGTGACCTTGAAGTTGCGGTCCGATCCGTCGAGGAACCGGACGTCGAACCCGGCCACCGCGCAGAGGGTGGCGTCCTCCGTGAAGGTGACACCCTCACGGTCGGCGTACTCGTGCGCCTTGGCGAGCGTCGAGGCGCGGAACTTCTGGGGCAGCTGCACGTTGCGCAGCCGCGAGCGCTCAAGCGAGCCCGTGACCTGGTGGGTGTCCGGGTCGACGGGAGCGACGGTGAACGGGATCTCCAGCATGAAGCTGACGTCGTCGTGCGGGTGCGCGATCAGGGCCCGGAAGTCGTCCGCGGTGATCAAAGGCCGCGCCGACTCGTGCAGGATCACGTGCTCGTTGCGGCAGTGGGGCAGCATCGCCGCGACGGACTCGTGGCGCGACTTGCCGGCGGCCACGTACGTGATGGGCGTCTTGATGGCGTAGTCGGTCGCGATCTTCTCGACGTCGTCGCGCCAGCCGTCGGGGAAGTTGAGCACGATCTGCGTGATCTCCGCCACGGCGTCCGCGGCGATCAACGAGTAGACCAGGATCGGGATCCCGTTGACGTGGATGAACTGCTTGGGACGGCCGGCCGCGACCCGCGTACCGATGCCGCCGTTCAGCAGGGCGAGACTGTACAAAACCATGATCCTTTCCCGTACCGCGCGGCATTGCGCCGTACGACCCTAACGTGCGCCGGACGGCGGGTGAAGTCCAGGGAGAAAGGCCAGGTAGCAAGGCCGGTCATGCCATTGTGCCGCGACCGGCGCGGCAACGGAACTGGGCCGCGCGCGGTACGCGGCGTAGCGTCATGATATGCCAGCGTTCTCGCGCTTATCTGACACATTGGTGGCCAACCTCACTTCCCGACCGGGCTGGGGTCCACCGACCGGCCGTTGGCGGGCACCGATTTGGCCCTGCTACGGTGGGGCGCCGGTCGCCGCCGGCGCCGTCTGAGGGCCACCGCACGTGGTCGCGCAGCTGTCAGGGAGTCCCCGCGGTGAAGAAGATCTGGCACGTGCGGAGGCCACGTTGACCTCCAACATCGTCGCCGTCTGGCAGAGTCGGTCGGTGCTCGGGCTGCTGGTCCGGCGTGACCTGACAGTCAAATACCAGCAGTCCGTGCTGGGCTACCTGTGGTCGCTGCTGGAGCCGCTCGCGGTCGCGGCAACCTACTGGTTCGTCTTCGGCTACCTGTTCAACACCAGGGGAGCGCTGGACGGCGCGCCGTACCTGGTGTTCCTGGCCTCCGCCCTGTTCGCGTGGCAGTGGACGTCGGCGGTGCTGGGCGAGGCCACCACGGCGCTGACCGCCCAGGCCCGCCTGATCACGACGATCAAGGTGCCGCGCCAGGTCTTCCCGATCGGCCGGGTCTTCGGCAAGTTCTTCGAATACCTCGCGGCGCTGCCGGTGGTGTTCCTCGTCGCCGGCATCTACGCCGCCCTGGGCAAATACCACTTCAGCTGGCACATCCTGCTCCTGCCGGTCGCGATCGCGGTGCAGGGCGTCTTCCTCATCGGTATCGCCCTGCTGCTGTCCTCGGCCAACGTGCTGCTGCGCGACGTCGAGCGGTTCGTCCGGCTGCTCAACCGGATCCTGTTCTACTCGGCGCCGATCATCTATCCGCTGGCGATGGTCGAGAAGTCCGGCATGCCGGACTGGGTGCTGTCCCTCTACCAGGCCAACCCGCTGGTCGGCATCGCCCAGTTGCACCACTCGGCGTTCCTGCCGCAGGAGTTCCCGAGCCCCGCGCTGCTGGCCACCACGTTGACCGAGTGCGTCATCATCTTCCTTGTGGGATGGTTCTTCTTCCGCCGGGTCGAGCCGGCCGTGCTGAAGGAGCTGTGAGCCGCGTGGGCCACCCGATCATCATCGCGGACAACGTCGGCGTGAAGTTCGTTCGCAGCCGCCGGCGCAACACGAAGCTGCGCGACTTCTTCGTTCAGGGCGGCAAGCGCCGGCTCAAGGTCGATGAGTTCTGGGCGCTGCGCAACCTGTCCTTCACCATTCACGCCGGCGAGGCGGTCGGGGTCATCGGCCGCAACGGCACCGGCAAGAGCACCCTGCTCAAGATCGTTGCCGGGGTGCTCATCCCGGACGAGGGCCGCGTGCACACGTACGGGCGGGTCGCCCCGCTGCTGGAGCTGTCCGCGGGCTTCTCCAACGGCCTGACCGGCCGGGAGAACGTCCAGCTGGTCGGCGCGCTGCACGGCATGAGCCGCGACGAGCTCAAGGAGAAGCTCCCCAAGATCATCGAGTTCGCCGGGGAGCAGGTGGCCGCCGCGATCGACATGCCGGTGCGGCACTACTCCTCCGGCATGCGGGTGCGCCTCGGCTTCGCCGTCATCGCCCAGCTGCCGCACCCCATCCTGCTCGTCGACGAGGTGCTCGCCGTCGGCGACAAGGAGTTCCGCAACAAGTGCTACAAGACGATCGAGAAGATGCTCTCCGAGGGACGCACCCTGTTCCTCGTGTCGCACAGCGAGGGCGACCTCAAGCGGTTCTGCAAGCGCGGCCTCTACATCAACGCCGGCCACATGGAGGTCGACGGCCCGATCATGGACGCGCTCGACGCGTACAACGGGCTCGTCCGCACCTGAGCCGGCCCTCCGGCCCGCAGGGTTGTCAGCCGGTGTTCCTAGAGTGGGCCGGTGAGTTCTGCGCCGCGGCGGGCCGCCGATGATCTGCTGGTGCACCTGCGCCGGGCGCGCGACCATGCCGACCGCCACTACGCCGAACCCATCGACCTGACCACGCTCGCGGGGGTCGCGGGCATCAGCAAGTACCACTTCCAACGGTTGTTCACCACCACCTACGGTCAATCGCCGGCGGCGTACGTGTCGGCACGGCGCGTGGCGCGCGCGCAGGACCTGCTGCGGGCCACCAACCTCACGGTGACCGAGGTGTGCCACGCGGTCGG
The DNA here is from genome assembly GCA_023437285.1 of Actinomycetes bacterium. GTDB lineage: Bacteria > Actinomycetota > Actinomycetes > Mycobacteriales > Micromonosporaceae > Luedemannella. The sequence continues at coordinate 3,615 of JAEZGP010000736.1, forward strand.
GTTCGCCAGCCTCGGGTCGTTCAGCAGCAGGTTCCGGCAGATCGTCGGGGAATCGCCGAGTGAGTTCCAGCGGCGCTGGGCGGCCACCGGGGCACCGCGGATCCCGGGATGCTTCGTGTTCATGTGGGGCCTGGCCGAACGGCGTGGCCCTGCCGCAAGCGAGGAGAAGCCACCACCGACCGGCGCCGCCTAGGCTGCCCATATGATCACCAACGTTTCCATCGTCAGCGTGTTCGTGAAGGACATTGACGCGGCCAAGGCCTTCTACCTCGACGTGCTCGGCTTCGCGGAGCACACCGATGTCACGCTCGGCGACTACCGCTGGTGCACGGTGAAACACCCGACCCAGCCCGAACTGCAGATCCACCTGACCATTCCCGGGCCGCCGATCTCGCCCGAGATGGTCGCCGCGATCACCCGCGCACAGGACGAGGGCGGCATGTTCGGCATCGGCGTCAACGTCGACGACTGCCGCCGCACCTACGAGGAACTGTCGGCCAAGGGCGTCGAGTTCCTCCAGAAGCCCGAGGAACGCCCGTACGGGGTGGAAGCGGTCGCCCGCGACAACTCCGGCAACTGGATGGTCATGGTCGAGCCGCGCGAGTTCACTCCGGCCTGAGGTTGGCCTGGATGAGAGCGTGGGTGGCGGTCGTGCGCCACGGCCCGCCGGTCGCGTCCAGCGCGGCGAGGGTGTCCGGGGCGAGACCGACGACCACGTCTGACTTGAGGGTGCGCAGGGTGACGACCCGGCCGGGGAAGTATCCGGCCGCGGTGACGAATGGTGTCGTCGCGGGCCAGTGACGGTCGCCGACGAGGCGGCGGTAGTTCAGGTCACCTTTGAGGATCGTCAGGTCGGCGGCGCCGAACGCGGCCAGCAGGTCGGCCGGCGCGTGATGGTACGAGTACGGCGCGCAGTAGAACGCGTGCGTGCTCAGCGTCAGCCGGCCGGCGGCCGCGGCGGCGCGCAGCCGGCCGGCGACCGGCGCGGGCAGCAGGCGCAGGGCGGTGTGCACGTCGGCGGTGATCGCGTCGGAGACGAACGTCGGTTGGGGCTTGACGTGCAGCGTCACGGTGCCGGCGCGGCCCGTGGCGAGCAGGAAGTCGATCAGAGCCAGGTCCGCGATGATCTCCTGGCCGGCGTTGTCGGCGACGACCACGAGCGCCAGGCCGGCATCGGGACGCAGCACGCCCCACACGGCGGCGCTGTCGTCGGCCACCAGCCCGACCTCGCCGACCCCCGCCTGATCGCGGCCGATCGAGTACCCGAGATCGTTGAGGTTGCCCCACAGCGAACCCAGCAGGAGCCGTTGGGCGCGTTCGGCCCCGGGGCGGTCGTCATCGGGCCGCTCCGGCGCGTACCCCTGAAGATCTTCGCTCTTGAGGAAGCCGAACGGGTCGTGGCCGAACCACGGGCCGGGACGGAAATAGTCGACCGCTTCGAGCAGGCGGCGGTAGAAGTAGCCCTCGGCCCACAGGAACGGGGCGTCGGGCCACGGCTTGCCCAGGTGGTCGCGGCACCACACCGCCCAGGTGTCGTGGTCGTGGGCGGTGCGCGGCAGCGCCGTGACCACGCCGTGGACCGTCTCCTCGCACAGCGCGTCCAGGGCGTCGCGGATGGGCGGCGGGTACAGGTGCGCGTCGCGGATGCGCGCGAGCAGCCGCGGATGGCGCTCGCGCCAGACCCCGTAGGGGTACGTGCCGGGAACGTTGCTGACGATCTCCGGAACCTCGGCGAGCGCGGTCACCGGGCGTCGAGTTCCACTTCGTCGAGGGTGTCGGGGTCGAGGGTGTCCGGGGCAGGAGTGGGCGCCGCCGAGTCGTAGCCGACGAAGTACGTGGGCCGGTGCTGGACGGTGGCGTAGATGCGGCCCACGTACTCGCCGAGCAGGCCCAGGCAGACCAGTTGCACGCCGCCCAGCAGCAGCACGGCCACGAACAGCGACATCCAGCCGGGCACGGTCGCCCCGGCGAGCCACACCACCAGCCCGAAGCCGAGCAGCATGAGGCAGGCGAGGAACGCGAAGACCCCCAGGTAGGTGGCCAGGCGCAGGGGGGCGGCCGAGAAGTTGGTGATGCTGTCGATGGCCAGGCGCACCATCTTGCCGATCGGGTACTTGGTCTTGCCGGCGACCCGCTCCTCGCGCACGTAGGCGACCTCGCCGCTGGCGAAGCCGAGCGACGGCACGAGCATCCGGTAGACGGGCTGGCGCTCGGGCAGCGCCTTGAGGGCGTCCACGACCGGGCGGCGCAGCAGCCGGAAGTCGCCGGCGTGGCGGGGCATCCACGAGCCGACGAGCTTCTGCATGATCGCGTAGTAGAGGCCGGCGGTGGTGCGCTTGAAGAGCGAGTCGGTGGTCCGGTCGGAGCGCACGCCATAGACGATGTCGAGATTGTCGTCCTTGGCAAGGGCGAGCATGTCGGCGATCTTCTCGGGCGGGTCCTGCAGGTCGGCGTCGATGCTCACGACGTACGCGCCGACGCAGCGGTGCAGGCCGGCGGTGAGGGCGGCCTGGTGGCCGGCGTTGCGGCGCAGGCGGACGATGCGCAGCTGGGGCCAGCTGCGGCGCATGGCGAGCAGGCGCTGCGGCGTCTCGTCATGGCTACCGTCGTCGACCGCCACGACCTCGTACGTCACGCCCAGGTCGTCGAGCACGGGGCGCAGCCGCTCGGCGAGGGCCGGCAGCGCCTCCTCCTCGTTGTACATGGGGATGACGACCGAGAGTTCGGTAGGTGTGGGCACTGGTGTCCTCTCCGAGGTGCCTGACCTGGGGCGACGTCGTGCGGCGGGCGACGCGCGCTGGTACTGGCGTGCGGTCTCAAACTATCGCAGCCGCGAGCCGGTGTCGCCGGCTCCCGGGCTGTTCGGGCTGTTCGGGTCGCCGGGACGGGGTGTTGCGGCGGCGACCTCCCGGCGGCTGGATCTCGCCCGCCGGGACACTCCGTGGCTCACGAATGGAAGTTCATTGATTGGTTTGCGCGGTGCCTCGTCGCCGGGGTGCTGCTCGGCGTGATAATCACCATGAGATATAGCGGTAAGCTTTGCTATTTACCCTGGTGAGCCTGCACCCTGTACGGGAGGGCGTGTAACACGGGTGCAACGGCCGGAACATGGCACGTTCACCCGATGGCGGTCGGCCAAACCGGCGACCATTGTTACTGCCTCAGACCGTGTCAAAGCAGTGCGGGGAGGAGACGGTGGCAACCGTCGCGCTTAGGGACGTTAGCAAGGTTTTCGGTGACGGAACCCTCGCCGTCGACAACGTGAGCCTTGACGTCCAGGACGGCGAGTTCATGGTGCTGCTGGGCCCGTCGGGTTGCGGCAAGTCGACCGTGCTCCGCATCGTCGCCGGCCTGGAGGATCCTACCTCGGGTGCCGTACTGCTCGACGGAGACGTGGCCAATGACCTGGCCCCCCGCGAGCGCAAGGTCGCCATGGTCTTCCAGGATTTCGGTCTGTATCCGCACATGTCGGTTCGTGACAACATCGGCTTCCCGCTGCGCATCGCCGGCATCGAGCCCGAGTCGCGCAGCGAGCGGGTGGCCGACATCGCGTCCGCGCTGGGCATCGGCGACGTGCTCGCCCGCAAGCCCGGCCAGCTCTCCGGCGGTCAGCGCCAGCGGGTCGCCATGGGCCGCGCCATCGTGCGCCGCCCGTCGCTGTTCCTCATGGACGAGCCGCTGTCGAACCTGGACAGTGGCCTGCGCGCCGAACTGCGCGCCGAGATCTCCGCCCTGGTCCGGGAGCTGGGCGTCACGACGATCTACGTGACGCACGACCAGGCCGAGGCGCTGACGATGGCCGATCGGGTCGCCATCATGCGCAAGGGCGTCCTGCAGGACGTCGGCACCCCCACCCAGGTCTACAGCCGCCCGGGCACCCTCTACGTGGCCGCGTTCCTCGGCAGCCCGCGGATGAACCTGCTCGAGGCGAGCGTCTACGTCCACCTCGACCGCTACATCGCGCTGCACCTCGGCGACCAGGCGCTCTACCTGCCCTGGCACGACATGCGGGCCCGGCAGGTGGCCCACTTCCACGGCGAGCGCATCGTCGTCGGCGTGCGTGCCGAGGCCCTCACCCCCGTGGTGCCCGACACGCCGGGCGACGTCCTGCACGGCCGCGTCCGCTACCTGGAGCACCACGGCCACGAGTCGCTGGCGTTCCTCGACATCGGCGCGTTCGCGGTGCCCGTCGACGACATCGCCGGTGCGGCCCCGGTGCCCACGAACGGGACGGGCTCGCGGCTCAGCAAGGTCGCGGCGATGTTCCGCGGCCGCAACAACTCCCACCGCGACGACGAGTTCGACAACAACGGCCATCACGGCTCGTCGGCCCAGTTCGGGGGCGGCGGCACGGGTGCCCGCAACCAGCAGGTCAGCGTGCTGGAGCAGTCCGGCCGCCATCACCGGGCCCGCGCCGAGGTGGCGGTGCGACTCGCGCCGTACCCGAGCCTGCGCGTCAACGACCCGATGAGCGTCGCCATCCGCATCGACCAGCTGCACTTCTTCGACGCGCGCGGTCAGCGCATCGACGTCGGCTGGCGCTAGCCGACCAGGGCGGCCACGTCGGCGGCCGTGACCGTCCCGTCCACGATCGTGATCCGGTGCCGGCGCCGCAGCGCGTCACCGGCCGCGATGCGCCGCCGCCGCGCGAACGCCAGCGCCACGCACACCCCCGGGTATTCGGCGGCCCGCACGAACCAGCGGTCACCCTCGCCGAGACCGTCGAAAATCAGTGAGTACGCGCTGCCGCCGTTGTCCGACGTGACGGCGACCCAGTCGGCCGTACCGGCGTTCACGTCCTGTTCGGTGGCGGCGTCGGGGCTGAATACGGTCGGCGTGTCCGTTCCGAACGGCAGCCGCCAGAAGAACCCGCCGTAGCCCGCGTTGCCCGGCCGCCCGTTCGTGCCCGGGCTGCCCAACGACACGTCCGCAGGACCCGGATTGCGCAGCGTGTAGGCGAAGTCCAACCGCCAGGCCCGTTCGCTCACCGGCTCGGCGGCCATGACGCGGGCCTCCTCCAGCAGCGTCGCGCCCTTGGTGTCGAGCCACCGCAGGCTGCCCTCGATGCGGTGCCCGCCGGCGGTGAGCGAATCCTGCACGATGCGCGCGTGGTCGTCGAGCCACTGGTACCCCTGGTCGCGCACGTACGTCCGCCCGCCCCACAGGTTGACCCCGTTGACGTCCTGCATGGCGACGCTCACGCCCAGGTGATGGGTGTGATCCTCGGGCAGGGCGTCGGTGACGACGGTGCCGGCGAGCGTACGCACCGGATGCAGGAACGGCCGCGGCCCGCGCCGGGGATCGACGACCGGCTCGGTCACGTACTCGGCCACCACGGGTCCGCCGCCGGCCACCCGCAGCGGGATCGGCTCGCTCGCGGAGTATGGCGGGACCATGCGCACCTCGCATGCGGAAAGCGGTTGCTCGAATGGGTGCGAGCTTACCGCCAACCTTGGGCGGGTCCGGGAGTGCGGCTACCGTCGGTCGACTGTGAGGGTGCCGACCCCGGACGTGGCGGCGATGTCGAAGCGGTCGCCTGCGGCGTCCCAGTCTGCTGGCGCGAAGACCGTGCCGCCCGGCACGCCCGAGTGGGTGGCGCCGTCGACCGTCACCGTGGCCGCGCCGTTGCCGACGCTCACCTTCGCGGGCGGGCCGGACGGCAGGTGTACCGCCACGTCGCTGGCCCCGCCGGCCACCCTGACCTCGGTGGTGCCGCGCGGCGCGGGCAGGGTCAGCTCGGCGCGGGTCACGCCCGAGGCGAGGTCCACGCCGTCGACGCGGGTCGCGCCGCCGGCGTCGACGGTGACCTCCGTGGCGCCGCCCGAGACGCGCAGCCGCCACGCCACGTCCCGGTTCAGTTCCACGATGACGGCCTCGGGACCGGTCAGGCCCGTGTCCTCCAGGTGGAGCTGCACGTTCGCGTCCGTGTCCACGAACGAGGGAGCCAGCGACGAGTCGTCGGGGGTACTCGCCCGGGCCAGCGTGTCGCCGAGGTCGGCGGCGCGCACCGTCACGGTCGTCGCGCCGCTGACCACGTCCAGCACGGCGGCGTCACGATCGTTGCGGGGCACGGCCACGACGTGCGGCGCGGTCGTCGGCGAGATGAGCTTGGCGTGCGGGCCGAGGCGCTCGTCAGCCGGCCGGTCGGCGCCGCAGCCCGCCGCGAGCGCGATCAGGGCCACCAGCACGACGAGCACCAGACCGTACGACTTGCCCTGCAGGCGCGCGGCGCAGCGGGCCTCTATACCGGGACATCGCATCCTTGCCATGAACAGGCTGTTCCCCGGACCGTGCGCCAGCTAACCCACCGGCCCCACCGACGCCTCGCCCGTGCGCCGCAGCTTGTGCCACCGCAGGCGGGCCCCGGTCAGGGCCGTCAGCGCCGACTGGGCCATCACCACATAGATCACCTGGCGGTAGACGAACTGCTGCAACGGCAGGGCCCACAGCGGCCGCAGCCGCTCCCCGTCCAGCCGGAACGCCACCACCGCGGTGATCGTCTGCAGGGCCAGCATCGCCAACCACGCGACGCCCGCCTCCGTACGGTTGAAAAAGACGAACCCGTACAGGGTGAGGATGTCGACCAGCGGGGCGAGCAGCGGCAGGGCGATGCCGAAGAACGCCAGGAACGGCAGGCCGCGCCGCCCGAACCGGCCCGACGCGCCGGGCTCGGCCAGCGACCCCCGGTGCCGCCACATCGCCTGCATGGTGCCGTAGCTCCACCGGTACCGCTGGCGCCACAGCTGGCCCAGCGTCGCCGGGGCCTCCGTCCACGCGCGGGCCCGTCCCTCGTACACGACCCGCCAGCCGGCGCGCGTGATCGCCATCGTGAGGTCGGTGTCCTCGGCGAGGGTGCGGTCGCTGACCCCGCCGACGTCGCGCAGGGCCCGGCGGCGGAACGCGCCGATCGCGCCGGGCACCGTCGGGATGCAGCCGAACAGCTCGTACAGGCGCCGGTCCAGGTTGAACCCGATCACGTACTCGATGTGCTGCCAGCGGCCCACGACGGTGCCCCGGTTGCTGACCTTCACGTTGCCTGCGACCGCGCCGACGGTCGGGTCCCCGAACGGCTGCACCAGCGCCCGGATCGAGTCCGGTTCGAAGACCGTGTCGCCGTCCACCATGATGATCAATTCGTGGCGGGCCCAGGCGACGCCGACGTTGAGCGCGAACGGCTTGCCGCCGTTGGGCACGCGGACCACCCGTACGTTGGGCAGGTTGAGGTCCTCCACGAGGTCTCCCGTGCCGTCCGTCGAGCCGTCGTCCACGACGATGACCTCGATGGCCGGGTAGTCGCCGGTGGCCAGCGACCGCACGGTGTTGGCGATGTTCTCCTTCTCGTTGAACGCCGGCACGATCACCGACACGGGCTCGCGTACCGGCGGACCCCAGCTCCAGTCGGGCCGGCGGCGGCGCCGCGCGTGGCGGCTCGCGAAGAAGAACATCATGAGCGTACGCAGCGTGGTCAGCACGCCCACCGCAATGATCATGAAGCTGAGCGCGTCGAGCAGCCGGTCGGCGAGCTGCACCGCCCAGACCAGGGCCCGGCCGCGCCACTGGTCCAGGGCCGGGGCGGCCGTGCCGCCCACCAGGTCGGTCGCCGTCGCGCGGCGCAACCCCTCCGACACGGTCACGAACTCGTACCCGTCGGCGCGCAGCTTCGGGATCAGCTGGTCCAGCGCGGCGACCGTCTCGGCGCGGTCGCCACCCGCGTCGTGCAGCAGCACCACCGAGCCGGCCCCGTCGCGGGGCGTCGAGTTGCGCACGATCGTGTCGACGCCCTGCCGCATCCAGTCGAGGCTGTCCGTGTCCGTCTCGATCGTGAGGTACCCCTGCTCGCCGGCCTCCAGGACCAGCGGCCAGGTGCGGTCGTCGAGCGAGTTGGAACTCGACGAGTACGGGAAGCGCAGCAGCGACGTCTTCACCCCCACGGCCGCGGCGATCGCCATCTGGGTCTGGGAGTACTCCATGGTGCGCTGCCAGGCGGGCAGCTTCGTCATGTCGGGGTGGGTGAACGTGTGCACGCCCAGCTCGTTGCCGTCGGCCACCAGGTCGCGGGCCAGGTGCGGATAGCGGGCCACCTGCGAGCCGACGACGAAGAACGTCGCCGGTACGCCGTGCGCGCGCAGCACCTTGCGCACCTGCGGCGTCCACACCGGGTCGGGCCCGTCGTCGAAGGTGAGCGCGATCGTCTTCGACGGCATCTGGTACGACACGATCCGGTCGTTCGTCGTGTCGATGAGCGGCCCGCCGCCCGCGATGTTGTCCGGGACCGTGGCGGCCACCGTGGACTCGTGCACCGCCCCATCGGGCTGGAACTCGGCGTTCACGTACGCCTCCAGCAGGAGGAACATCGCGAACACCCCGAGTACGACGCTGGTGAGCACCCAGCGGGGTCGTGGTGCGACGCGCCGCGGCCACGCCGGCCGGGTGGGCGCCGCGCCCTCGGACCCGGCGCCGCCGTGCCGCCCCGTAC
>JAEZGP010000007.1 GCA_023437285.1 Actinomycetes bacterium
ACACCAGGGCGCCGAAGGCGGCGACGCCGGCCGCCGCCAGCGACAAATACAGCGGGGTGCCGCCGATGGCGGGCAGCGCCGCGCCGCCGGCCAGGCCGGCGAGCAGCCGGGCGGCGAGGTATCCGCCGGCCCAGCCGAGCACGGCGCCGATCAGCATCGGCCAGGCGCTCTGCTCGGCGGTGAGGGCCCACACCCGCCACGACGCGGCGCCGCGCAGCTTGAGCAGGCCGATGTCGGGCCGTCGCTCCTCGGCCGTGTGGCGTACGGCCAGGAACAGCGCGAACCAGCACAGCAGCAGCAACTGGGCGACCGCCACGCCCACCCCGACCCGGACCAGGTTCTGGTCGCGGGCGATGAGGTTGGCCAGCGCGTCGGCGCCGGTGACGGGGTTGAAGTCGGCGACCTTGAGCTCCTGTCGGGCCCGGGCCAGTTCGGCCCGCAGGTCGTAGCCGTCGGTACGGCCGAACAGGTCGTCGGGCAGCCGCGCGTGGTAGGTCAGGTCCAGCCGGTCGGCGTTGCTGGCCAGCAGCGCCGGCTCGTCGACGAAGGCGGCGTCGGAGAAGCTGCCCGGCGCGCGGCCCCGGCTGCGGCTGCCCTGGTTGTCGAGCAGGTCGGTGTCCACCCAGTACGGGTCGAGCAGCACCTTGGGGCGGTAGAGGCCCACGACCGTCACCGGTACGGCCTGTTTGAACCGGAACGAGGTGAGCGAGATCCGTTGGCCCTTGTCGACGCCGAGCTTCCTGGCCACGGTCTCGGAGAGGATCACCTGGTCGGCGCCGCGCGGGCAGGACCCGTCGATGACGAGGTGTTCGCACACCTGCTCGTGGTGGGCGATCGGCAGGGTCGCCGACTCTTTGCGGTACTCCGCGCTGCCGTCGACGCGTTCGCCGACCGTGGCCGTGGCGCCGGGCAGGTTGAGCAGGCCGGTCACGCGCTCCTTGGTGGCCGCCAGCGTCGACGGGCCGCCGGGGGTGACCCGCAGGACGCCCTTGGCGATGTAGACGCGCTCGCGGGGGGTCGCCGCGGCCACGTCGGCGGCCGCCACGGAACTGACGGCGGACTCCAGATACCAGGGCGCCGCGGCCGCCGCGCCCACGGCGAGCACGGTGAGGATGAGCAGCCAGGCCGCCTGCGCGCGGCGGGCCACGATGGCGCTCAACACCAAGCCGAACATCGACACCCCGTCGCCTCGTCGCAGCCACCGCCGCGCCGAGCGGCACGGCGGGCGTCAGCTTAAGCGATCGGTACGAAAATTAACTGCCTCCGATGCATCTCAGAATGCTCAGAAGCGGGCGGGCTCCTGGTAGCCGCCCCATTCGTCGCGCAAAATGCCGCAGATCTCGCCCAGGGTGGCCTCCGCCCGCACGGCGTCGAGCATCGGCGGGATGAGGTTGCCGTCGCCGCGGGCGACCTCGACCAGCCGGGCCAGGGCCCCTTCCACAGTGGAGGCATCGCGGCCCGCCCGTCGCTGCGCCAGCACGCGCCGCTGCTCGTGCTCCACCTCGTGCGACACCCGCAGGATCTCCAGATCGCTGGCGACCGTGCCGGTGTGGCAGTTGACGCCGACGATGCGCTTAGCGCCCTTCTCCAGCGACTGCTGGTAGGCGAAGGCCGAGTCGGCGATGGCCGCCGTGAACCAGCCGTCCTCGATGCCACGCAGGATGCCGCTGGTCATCGAGCCGTCCCCGCCGAGCGCCGCGATCCGCTCGAAGATGTCCTCCGCGGCGCGCTCGATGCGGTCGGTGAGCGCCTCGACGTACCAGGAGCCGCCCAGCGGGTCGACCACGTTGACTACGCCGGTCTCCTCCATGAGCACCTGCTGCGTGCGCAGCGCGATCTCGGCGCTGGCGTCCGTCGGCAGGGCGAGGGTCTCGTCCAAGGCGTTGGTGTGCAACGAGTTCGTGCCGCCGAGCACGGCCGACAGCGCCTCGATCGCCGTGCGTACCACGTTGTTGTACGGCTGTTGCGCGGTGAGCGAGACGCCGGCGGTCTGGGTGTGGAAGCGCAGCCATTGCGCGCGCGGATCGGTGGCGCCGTAACGGTCGCGCAGCCAGCGGGCCCAGATCCGGCGGGCCGCCCGGAACTTCGCGATCTCCTCGAAGAAGTCGATGTGCGCGTCGAAGAAGAACGACAGCCCGGGGGCGAACTCGTTGACGTCCAGGCCGCGCGAAAGGCCGAGTTCGACGTAGGCGAACCCGTCGGCGAGCGTGAACGCCAGCTCCTGCGCGGCCGTCGCGCCTGCCTCGCGGATGTGGTAGCCCGACACGGACAGCGGCTTGTAGCGCGGCAGGTTCGCCGCGCAGTACTGCATGAGGTCGCCGATCAACCGCAGGTGCGGCTCCGGCGCGAAGATCCACTCCTTCTGGGCGATGTACTCCTTGAAGATGTCCGTCTGCAGCGTGCCGTCCAGCTGGGCCGGGTCGGCACCCTGCCGCTCGGCCGCGACGAGGTACATGCAGAAGATCGGTACGGCCGGCCCGGAGATCGTCATCGACGTGGTGGTCGTCGCCAGGTCGATGCCGCCGAAGAGGACCTGCATGTCCGCGGCCGAGTCCACCGCCACGCCGCAGTGGCCCACCTCGCCGACCGCGTACGGGTCGTCGGAGTCGCGGCCCATGAGCGTCGGCATGTCGAACGCGACGGACAGCCCGCCCCCGCCGGCGGCCAGAATCATCTTGTACCGCTCGTTGGTCTGCCGCGCGTTGCCGAACCCGGCGAACTGCCGGATCGTCCAGGCCCGGCCGCGGTAGCCCGACGGGTACAGGCCCCGGGTGTACGGGTACTCCCCCGGCCAGCCGATCCGCTCGAACCCGGGCACCTCGACGCCCTCCGGCGGGCCGTAGACGGGCTCCACCTCGTCGCCGGAGAGGGTGGTGAAGTCGGCGTCCCGGACGCCCGACGCGGCGTACCGGTCTGACCAGCGTTGCCGGCCGGCCTCGATGTCCGCAGGATCCATGCTCGCCTCCACGCTCGGCGTGTCCCCACGATCCTATGCCGCGACCTTAACGCTTGCTAAGCATCCGCGTTCGGAACCCGCCGCTGGTTCACCCCCAAGATCATGAAAGATTCGTCGATTCGTGCATGCGGAAAAGACCGGTTGTACCCTTCACGATCGTGACTGAGACCACCCCGCCAGACGAGCCCGACGCCGCCGAGGCGACCGATAACCCCACGCCGAAGCGACCGACGCCGAACGGGCCCGCCGCGGCAGAAAAGGCCGAAGTGGACATCGACGCGGACGGGACCACCGACGACGCGGACGGGGCCACCGACGACGAGGACGAGGACGACGAGGCGCGGCCGCTGCTCACCGACAAGCGTGCGTCGTCCGCCCCGGCGCTCATCGGCGCCGTGGTCGCGGTGCTCGTCCTGGCACTGGGGGTCTGGGGACTCATGGTCCTGGGCACCTCGGACGACGACAAGCCGAACCCGGCCGCCGCCCCGCCGGCCCCCTCGGCGAACGCGCCGGAGCCGGTGGGCCTCGGTGGCCCGGTCGCGCAGCTCGACACGACCGACCCGGCCACGCCGCCGGCGGCCTGCGCGTGGACGCCCGCTCCCCAGGAGCAGCACCGCGACGTCGGTACCCCGCCGAAGGGCGAGCCGCGCAAGGGTGTGGCGACGATGACGATGAACACGACCGTCGGCGTCATCGAGATCGCCATCAACGTGGCCCGCACGCCCTGCACGGCGTGGAGCTTCCATTACCTCGGCGAGAAGAAGTTCTTCAACGACTCCAGCTGCCACCGGCTGACCAGCGCCGGACCGGAGGCGAGCATCGGCATCCTGCAGTGCGGCGACCCGACGAGTACGGGCGGCGGCGGCCCCACCTACGTCTACGGCGACGAGAACCTGGACGCGCAGGCCGACCAGGTCTACGAGCGCGGCGTCGTGGCGATGGCGAACGCGGGGCCGAACACCAACGGCAGCCAGTTCTTCATCAACTTCAAGGACGGCCAGCTGAACAACGCGTACACGCCGTTCGGGGTCGTGACCAAGGGCATGGACATCATCGACACGATCGCCATCAAGGGCCAGGACAACTCGTACGGCCAGGGCGACGGCCGCCCGATCCAGGGCTTCACCATCATGTCCATCACGGTGCAGATGCCCGAGTAACCGCGACGGTCGTGGGGGGGGGGGGGGGCCCCCCCCCCCCCCCCCCCCGGGGGGGGGGGCC
>JAEZGP010000046.1 GCA_023437285.1 Actinomycetes bacterium
CCCATTCGGCGCGCCACTGCCGCCACTCGTCGCTGCGCGGTCCGCGTACCTGCCGGGCGGCCGCCTGCAGCTCCTTCTGGAGGTCGCGTGCGGAGCCCCGCACCCCCTGCTCCAGCTGCTCGGCGACCGCCCCGAGGTCGGCCACGGAGGCGTGGATCTCGGCTTCGAGGGCGGTCAGCTCGTCGGCCCGCTGGGCGAGTTCGGCCCGGCCGGCCTCGGTGATCTCGTACACCTTCCGGCCGCCGGTGGCCTTGTGGGTGACCAGACCGTCGGCCTCCATCCGGGCCAGGCGGGGGTAGATGGTGCCGGCGGAGGGCGCGTAGAGACCGAGGAAGCGGTTCTCCAGCAGACGGATCAGCTCGTACCCGTGCTTGGGGCCGCCGCCCAGCAGTTTGAGCAGGTACAACCGGAGCCGGCCGTGGCTGAACACCGCGCTCATGCGTCGTCTCCCGCCGCGAAGTCCTCGGTCGGTCGGGCCAGCAGCGATACGTTGCCAGACACCGCGTACGCGGCCAGCTGCCCGGTCCCCGAGCCGAGGCGGCCCCGGGCGTACCGGGCGCCGGGCAGCCCCGCGCTCGCGATCTGCGGGAAGGCGCTGGAGACGTGGCCGCTGGTGGCGTTGAGGTCGACGGAAAGGTCGGCGTTCTCGGGGACCCGTACGACGATCTCGCCGGAGGTGGTGTCGATCCGGATGTCGCGCGCCTTCGGGTTGTCAAGATCACAGGTGACCGACCCGGAGATGGTGCGCGCCTTGACCTGGTCGGCCGAGGAGTCGCCGAGGACGATCTCGCCGGACACGGTCTCCATGGCGAGTTCGCCGCCCACGCCGAGGGCCTCCACGGACCCGGACACGGTCGTGGCGCGCACCCGCCCATCGAGCCCCAGCAGGGTGATGGAGCCGCTGACCACGTGGGCGTTGACGCCGTTGCGCAGGCCGGAGGCGGTGAGGTTGCCCGAAATGAGGGTCAGGCTGGCGGCCGAGGCGATGGGCACGGCTATGGTCACGTCGGCGTGGTAGCGCCGTTTGCCGCCGATCAACCACCAGCCGACGATGGGGCGCAGCCGCGAGGGCGGGATCTCGTGCCGGACGGACAGTTCCCCGTTGTCGTGGCTGACGGTCAGGCCCTTGCGACCCACGCTCTTGACGGTGACGCTCGGCGGCCCATCGGTGCCGATGACGTGGAGCCGGCCGGAGGCGAGCCAGACGTCGAGGAGGGACACGGTCCCATCAAGGGGAAGCCGCCGAGGTTCGGTGATGGTCCAGGTTGTCATGATTGGCCTCCGGGTACGGGGATAACAGGCCGACGCGATGTATCGTAACACCAACACGCGATACATCGCGACATCCAATCCATCCCGCCCGCGGTGCCGAATAGCTCAGGTCGATCAACCTCCCCCCGAAGGACGGTCATGTCAGCACGATTTCCGTCCGGCGCCGTCGCCGGTCGCTGGTCGAAGTGGATCGTGGTCCTCATCTGGGCCGCCATCGCGGCGGTCGCCTTCCCGCTCGCCAGCAAACTGGGCGAGGTCGAGAAGAACGACGCGGTCAGCTTCCTGCCACACAGCGCCGAGGCCACCCGGGCCTACGAGCTCGCCAGCGCGGAGTTCGCCGGATCCGAGCAGCTCGTCGCTGTGGTCGTCTACGCCCGCGACACCGGGCTCACGGCGGCCGACAAGGCCAAGGCCAACGCGGACGCCGCCACGTTCGCCGCGTTCGCCGAGGGCGGCCGGGTCAGCCCCCTCGTGGTGAGCGAGGACGGCCAGGCCGCGATCGTGTCCTTCCCGCTCGCGGGCGACGAGGAGGCCCAGACCGCCGCCACCGAAAAGATCAAAAACCAGGCGGGTACGGGCGGCGAGCCCGGCCTGCAGGTGGCCCTGACCGGCCCGGCCGGCGCCGTGGACGACATCTCCGACGCGTTCGCCGGCATCGACACCACGCTGCTGTTCGTCACCGCCGGCGTGGTCGCGGTGCTGCTGCTCTTCACCTACCGCAGCCCGGTGCTCTGGATCATCCCGCTGCTGTCGGTCGGCATCGCCAGCCAGCTCGCCACCGCCGCCGTCTACCTGCTGGCCAAGTACGCCGACGTGACCGTCAACGGGCAGTCGCGCGGCATCATGACCGTCCTCGTGTTCGGCGCCGGTACCGACTACGCGCTGCTGCTCATCGCCCGCTACCGGGAGGAGCTGCGCCGCCACCGCGACCGCCACGACGCCATGAAGGTGGCGCTGCGCCGCTCGTCGCCGGCCATCCTGGCGTCCGCGGCCACGGTCACCATCAGCCTGCTGTGCCTGCTCGCCGCCCAGCTCAACAGCCTGCGCGGGCTCGGCCCGGTCGGCGCCGTCGGCGTCGTGGCCGGCCTCATCGCCATGATCACGCTGCTGCCGGCCCTGCTGGTGATCTGCGGCCGGTGGCTGTTCTGGCCGTTCGTGCCCCGCTACTCCGAGGACGCGGCCAGCCACGACGTCGCCGAGGAGCACGGCATCTGGGGGCGGGTCGCCGCCCAGGTCGGCCGCCGGCCACGGCTGCTGTGGACCCTGGCCACGGCCGGGCTGCTGGCCCTGACCATCGGCGTGACCAACCTCAGCCTGGGCCTGCCGCAGTCCGAGCAGTTCACCAAGGAGGTCGGCTCGGTCGTCGGCGGACGCCTCGTGGAGGCCCACTTCCCGGGCGGCACGTCGTCGCCCGTACAGATCATCGCCCGCGCCTCGGCGGCCGAGCCGGTCGTCGCGGCCGCCCGCACGGTCGGCGGGGTGGCCACCGTCGCCGAGCCGGTGCGCTCGAGCGACGGCGACTGGGTACGCGTCGACGCGGTCCTCGCCGACCCGCCCGACAGCGCGGCCGCCGAGCGTACGGTCAACGCCCTGCGGGACGCCACGCACGCCGTGCCCGGCGCGGACGCGCTGGTCGGCGGGGACACCGCCGTCCAGATCGACACGGAGCGGGCGGCGGCGGACGACAACCGCCTGGTCATCCCGCTGATCCTGATCGTGGTGTTCCTCGTGCTCGTGGTCCTGCTGCGGGCGGTCGTCGCGCCTCTGCTGCTCATCGCGAGCGTCGTGGTGTCGTTCGGGGCCGCGCTGGGCGGCGCGGCACTGATCTTCAACGCGCTCGGGTACACGAAGATCGACCTCACGATGCCGTTGCTGGCGTTCCTCTTCCTCGTGGCGCTCGGCGTCGACTACACGATCTTCCTGATGACCCGGGTCCGCGAGGAGGCGGCCACCCTCGGCCACCGGGAGGGCGTCCTGCACGGCCTGACGGTGACCGGCGGGGTCATCACCAGCGCCGGCATCGTGCTCGCCGCCACGTTCGCGGTGCTCACCGTGCTGCCGCTGGTGTCGCTCATGCAGATCGGCATCGTCGTCGCCCTGGGCGTCCTGATGGACACCCTGATCGTGCGTACCCTCATCGTCCCGGCGCTGTCCCTGGACATCGGCCGTCGGGTCTGGTGGCCCTCGGCGCTGTCGCGAGAAGCCCGCTGACGACACGACGCGCACGCTGGGCGGCCCCGGGGCCGCCCAGCGTGTCCCCGTTAATGGCGGTGCGGGCGTTTCGGCGGCCCGGGTCCGGGGCATGTGGCGGGCAGAGGGCACGTCCGGCGTTGTCAGGAGGGTGTCATGCCGCAGCAGGCCTGGAGCAAGAAGCGCGAACGGCAGTACGAGCACATCAAGGACAGCGCCGAGGAGCGCGGCGAGTCCGAGGACACCGCCAAGGAGATCGCCGCCCGCACGGTGAACAAGGAGCGGGCCCGCGCCGGTGAGGCCAGGACGGCGAGCAAGCTGTCGAAGCAGGACATCTCCTCCGGCCGCCGCGGCG
>JAEZGP010000070.1 GCA_023437285.1 Actinomycetes bacterium
CGCCCAGACGCTGCCTACGCCCAGACTGCCTACGCCCAGACGCGCCTACGCCCAGACGGCGGCCACGGGCAGCCGCCGCGCGCCGGCCATCACCCGCGCGTCGAACAGCTCCACGTCGTCGGCGACCGCGAGGTCCGGGCAGCGGGCCAGCAGCATCGGCACCGCGACGGCCGCCTCCAGCCGGGCGAGCGGCGCCCCGAGGCAGAAGTGGATCCCGTGGCCGAAGCTCAGGTGCGGGTTGGGGTTGCGGCGGATGTCGAAGTACTCCGGGTCGCGGAACTCCCGCTCGTCGAGGTTCGCCGAACCGATCCACAGGTTGATCACCTGACCGGCGGGGACCGTCCGCTCGCCGACCGCGGATGACGCGGTGGCGACCCGGGCCAGGCGTGGGAACGGCGCCCGGTCGCGAAGCACCTCCTCCACCGCGGACGGCACCAGCGACGGGTCCCCGCGCAGCTCGCGCGCCGCGTCCGGACGCTCTTCAAGGCACAGGACCGTGTTGGTGAGCAGCGTCGTCGTCGTGATGTGGCCGGCGATCAGCAGCAGCCCGGCGAAGCCCACGATCTCGTCGTCGGTGAGCCGCTCGTCGTCCACCTCGGCGGCGATGAGCTGGCTCATCAGGTCCTCGCGCGGGGCGGCGCGGCGCTCACGGATGTGCACCAGCAGGTAGTCGATCATGTCGCGGAGCGGCGCCGCCCGCAGCCGCAGCGTCTCCTCGTCGGGCAGCATGCGCTCCGGCAGCGGCTGGGTGAGTAACGCGTCCGCCCACCGGCGAAACAGCGCGCGGTCGCTCGCCGGCACCCCGAGCAGCTCGGCGATCACGGTGACCGGCAGCGGGTACGCCAGCGCGGCCACCAGGTCGAACACCGGCTGCCCGGCCACCGCCGCGAGCAGCTCGTCGGTCACCGCCGCGATGCGCGGTTCGAGGTCGGCCACGACCCGGGGCGTGAACGCCCTGCTGACGAGCCGGCGCAGCTTGTCGTGTCGGGGCGGGTCCATCCGCACGAAGTTGCCCCGGTTGAACAGCTCGATCTCCGGCTGCGGTGGGATCAGCCCCGTCAGATCCGACGAAAAGCTCAACGGCTCAGCGAGTACGTTCACGATGTCCGCGTACCGGAAGGCGTGCCACGCCCCGTACCGTTCGTCCCAGGTGACCGGATCGTTGTCGCGCATCCAACGCCACCACTGCCGCACCCCGTCGAGGGTGGCGGGCTGGGCGGCGAAGGTGGTCTCCATCAGCCCTCGCGGTACTCGTCGTCCAGGTCGACGACGTGCGCCTGCTCGACCGCGTCGTACTCGCCGACCTCCAGGCCCCGGTGGACCTCCGGCGGGTCCTCGGCGGGGTTGGCCGAGGTCGCCTGCTCCACGGCGTCGGCGGCCGGCGCCTCGGGGTCCCGGTCCTCGGGAGCCAGGTTCGAGCCCGGGGTCAGATCTTCGTCGGGCATGGTCATCTGTGCCGCACCTCCCATGGTCTCTACGGTAAGGCCGTACCCCCCGGCGGCGTCGGCCAACCGGAAGGCCCGACGTCACTGCGTCGGGGGTCCTGCGGGATACTTCAGTGCGAGGACAGCGCGGTCGCCACCGCTACTAATCCGAATCCCGCAGTCAAAAGGAGCGCATCATGCCTATCGCCTCCCCTGAGGTCTACGCCGAGATGATCAGCCGCGCGAAGGCCGGCGGTTTCGCGTACCCGGCGATCAACGTCACGTCCTCGCAGACGCTCAACGCGGCCCTGCGTGGCTTCGCCGACGCCGGCAGCGACGGCATTCTCCAGGTCTCGACCGGCGGGGCGGAGTACCTGTCCGGCCCGACGATCAAGGACATGGTGACCGGCGCGGTGGCGTTCGCCGCCTTCGCCGAGGAGGTCGCCAAGAACTACCCGATCAACGTCGCGCTGCACACCGACCACTGCCCCAAGGACAAGCTCGACGGCTTTGTCCGCCCGCTGCTGGCGCTGTCCACCGAGCGCGTGGCCAAGGGTGGCACCCCGCTGTTCCAGTCGCACATGTGGGACGGCTCGGCCGTGCCGCTCGGCGAGAACCTCCAGATCGCCGAGGAACTGCTCGCCCAGGCCAAGGCGGCCAACGTCATCCTCGAGATCGAGGTCGGCGTCGTGGGCGGCGAGGAGGACGGCGTCGAGAACGCCATCAACGACAAGCTCTACACCACCGTCGAGGACGCCACCGCCATGGTCGAGAAGCTGGGCCTCGGCGAGAACGGCACCTACATGGCCGCCCTCACGTTCGGCAACGTGCACGGCGTCTACAAGCCGGGCAACGTCAAGCTGCGCCCCGAGATCCTCAAGGAGATCCAGGACGCGATCGGCGCCAAGTACGGCCAGGACAAGCCGCTCAACCTGGTCTTCCACGGCGGCTCCGGCTCGCTGCTGTCCGAGATCCAGGCGGCCGTCGACTACGGCGTGGTCAAGATGAACATCGACACCGACACCCAGTACGCGTTCACGCGTCCGGTGGCCGCGCACATGTTCACCAACTACGACGGCGTGCTCAAGGTGGACGGCGAGGTCGGCAACAAGAAGGCGTACGACCCGCGCGCGTGGGGCAAGCTGGCCGAGGCCGGCCTGTCCAAGCGCGTCGTCGAGGCGTGCACCGACCTGCGTTCGGTGGGCACCTCGCCGACCGCCTGCCACACCGCGTTGAGGGCCGTCCACGTGCGCGTGGGCGGCCCTCGCTCGTACTATTGCGCGGGTGCCTACCCCGCTTCCGCATGTCATCGAGTCCGTCGACCACAGCGCCGCCGAGGTCGAGACGCCCGAGCAGCTCGCCCGCTGCCTGCGCCGGGGTACCCTCGCTGACCTCATCCTGCAAGGGCTCGTTCTCACGGAGATCGACCTCCACGACATCGACGTGACCAGGGCGATCTTCCTCGGCTGCACCCTGTCCGTGGCCCAGGCGACCGACGTCGTCGCGCGCGGCGCGCACGTCGTGCCCCGCTTCATGGACGTGCCGTACCCCACCCAGCCGTCGCGCCTCTACACCCCCGACGACCTCGTCGCCGGGTTCGCCGACGGCGGCTTCGACGCCATGTACGACACCCGGGTGTTCCGGCATTACTACGCGCAGGGCGGGGCGACCCCGCCGCTGCGGGAGGCCCTCGCCCAGCGCATCCACGACCACGGCATCGACAACGCGCTCGCCAACGACACCCAGAAGTGGCTCGCCGAGCACGGACCGAACTCGATCGTGGGCATCATGGGCGGGCACGCCGAGCACCGCGGGTCGGCCGGCTACCGGCACGCCGCGCGGCTGGCCTGGATGCTCGCCCGGGAGGGCCGGCTCGTGCTCACCGGCGGCGGGCCGGGCGTCATGGAGGCCGCCAACCTCGGCGCGTACCTATCCACGCGTACCCTTAAAGATCTTGAAGTGGCGATCGACGAGCTGGCCACCGTCACCGACTTCCGCGACGGGCAGGCCTACACCGCGGCCGCGCTGGCTGTGCGGGACCGCTTCCCCCCGCCGGTCGGCACGTCGTGGGCCCAGGCCGGCGGGCTGGCCATCCCGACGTGGTTCTTCGGCCACGAACCGGCCAACGTGTTCGCCGCACGCATCGGCAAGATGTTCTCCAACGCCTCGCGCGAGGAGCTGATCCTCAAGCTGTCGCGCGGCGGCATCGTGTTCGCGGCCGGGCGGGCCGGCACCGTGCAGGAGGTGTTCCAGGCGGCCACGATGACGTTCTACGGCACCGTCGAACACTCCGGGCCGTTCCTGTTCATCGGGCGTCAATTCTGGACGGACGACCTGCCGGTCGCGTCGCTGCTGCGCCCCCTGCTGTCATCGGCGCCGGTCGGCGACCGTTCGTCGCTCATTCACTTCACCGACGACCCCGCGGAAGCCGCGCGACTCCTGCTGGCCAGGTCCTGACAGGACGATGGCCCGGACGAGCCGGGCCATCGCGTTACCGGGTCCTGGGGAGGCTCCGGATCTATGATTCAACTCCGAAGTGGCCTGCGTCACTACCGTCTGAGCGTGTGGAAAAGCCCTCACCCGTTCAGCTATCCCGACCTCAGCCAACGGAGTTGAATAAGGCTCATGCGTAATCTCCTGCCCGAACCGCCGCCCACCCTGCTCCCGGACGACCCGGGGGCCACCGCCGCCGGCACGCCGGAGGAGGTCGCCGCGCGCTTCCCCACGTCAAGCGCCGCGTGGGCCACGCTCGCCGAACGCGCCTTCGCCGCCGGCGCCACCATTGAGGCGTACGCGTACGCGCGCACCGGGTACCACCGAGGGCTGGACGCGTTGCGCCGCAACGGCTGGAAGGGCAGCGGGCCGGTACCGTGGGCACACGGGGCCAACCGGGGGTTCCTGCGCTGCCTGCACCTGCTCGCCCGGGCGGCCGACGCGATCGGCGAGTCCGACGAAGCGGCCCGCTGTGCCCAGTTCCTCCGCGACTGCGACCCGGCCGCCGCCGACGCCCTGACCGGCTAGTGGTTCCGGTGTTTCGTGGGAGGACGCACCTATGGCGTCCGCAGTACCCCTACCGGATCGCGATACGCGGCGAGTAGGGCGGGTGCGACGGCGGCCGCAGCAGCCGTCATCAGGGTGAGGACTCCCACGCCTGCCGCGAACTCGTACGAGGGTCGCTGCGCCCAAAGTTGTGCGGCCACCATCCCGGCGCCTGTCCCGATCACAATGCCCGGCGTGGCAGCGAGGACGGTGCGGGTTACGACAAGAGCGAGAAGGCCCGATCGGGTCGCGCCGAGGGCACGCCGTCGTCCGAGGTCACGTCGGCGTAGTAGCACCTCGGCGAGCAGCACGACGGCGATCAGGACGGCGCCCGCACCGAGGGTCAGGAAGAGCGTTCCTCGTCCGTAGGAACCCAGGTCACCGCCGACAGCGCGCTGGAGGTCGGCCAGAGCCGTTGGTGACTCGACGGCGATCTCGTCGAGGCTCCGTGGCCCCAGAATTGCTACGGCCGCGCGTTCGGTGGCCCGCGCGGTATGCACGCTCGAGATGACAATGGAGACGGAATCCGCCGTTTGTCCCGCGTCCGCGACAATCAGAATGCCCTTATCGAATTGTTGGAACGGAGGGCGGGCTACGAAACCGCCGACGACCGGATATTCCGCACCGTCCTGATCACTCACCACGCCCAACGGCCAGTCAAGTCCAAGGGTCGCCTGCGGTGCGTCCGCGACGATTGCCTCCCCGGGACGTGGCAACCGTCCTGAGACCAGTTCGACAGCGCCGTCAATCGATCCCAGAACCCGCCATGCTGGGACCTTCTCCGAACCGCTGCCAAGTGGGCCATTGACCACGTCGAACGGACTATCTATTCCGATCGCCTGGTGAATCGTGTTCAGGCCATTGAGAGTCTCTACGACTGCCGGAGTGATCAGTCCCGCGTCTTTCCGGTCGGAAATCACGAGAACGCGGCTGCCGGCGTCATCGATTGTGGACATGACCTGTGTCTCGGCGGCAGCGGTACGGCCGACCGTGAGGACCGTGATCGCGCAGATGGCGGCACACAGCACCAGCGTCAGCAGACTTGTCACACGTTGGACGGCCGCGGTGCGTCCAGCCTCAGCGATAGCGGCAGCTAGCCTCATGACAACGCCAAAGCTACGTCTGCATGATCGACAACAAAGGGGTCATGCGTGGCTATGACAACTGTGCGGCCATCCTCAGCCGCGCGTCGGAGGGCAGTGAGTACCGTGGCAGCATTCGCGCGATCGAGGTTGCCGGTTGGCTCATCGGCCAGGATGATTTTCGGATCATTCATCAATGCGCGACATACGGCGACTCGTTGGGCCTGGCCACCCGATATTTCTCCCGGCCGATGCTGAGCTCTAGCTTCGACTGCCAGCAAGCTCAGCAGCTCGTGAGCGCGCGGCACGGCATCCGAGCGTCGTCGTCCGTAGTACAGGGCAGGCTCGATGACGGCATCGAGCACAGTCCGACCAGAATCAAGCACTGCATCCTGGAAAACAAAACCGATCATCCCAGCACGAATTCGCGACCGGGCGGAATCAGGCAATTGCTGTACTGTCACGCCATCGAGAAGAATGCGTCCGCTGGTGGGGCGCAGTAACAAGCCGAGTAGATAAAGCAATGTTGACTTGCCGCGCCCTGACGGACCGGTCACCGCAGTTAAGGCGCCGTCGGCGAACGTGTGGGAGAGACCATCAAATAGTTCCTGGTGGTTGCGGCGGTAGACGAACCGCAGGTCCTCAACTGCGAGCATCGGATGCCACCAGGACCTGGTCGCCAACATTGAGCCCACCAACGACGATGATTCCTCCCGACGAGCCCAATACCGTGACGTCGCGGCGGGAGCCGTCGGGTAGTAGCACATAGGTGGAGCCATCTGGTTCAGTGTGAACCGCCGCCGCCGGCACGGCGGGACCGACTATGTCTGGCACGACGGTGACCTTTGCGGGCAGCGACGTGCGTTCCTGCGCGGGCAGGGCAGCGCAGTCGCGCCCGCAGACGGCACCGCCCCGGGGTCCCTTGATCTCGAACCGGACCGTGTTCTCAGCACCCGTCGAGCTTTTTCCGACTCGCGCGGTCCAGACATGGTCGGCATGCGTGATGACCACGCTAGCTTCAGCGGGGATAAGCCTCGCCTGGTTTTGCGTCACGATTAACGCGAAGTGAACCTTTCCGCTCGGGGCAAATATAGCCGGTTCACCGCCAGCGAGCCGGCTTCCCTTGGCGATTTGCTCACCGAGTCGGATCCGGCCCGGCAGCTTGGGCACCGCGACCACCTCACCGAGGGCAACTATCCCGGATTCGGGCATCCTCAGAGCGCGCTGCCACGCTTTCACCGCCTGGGTAGTGGTCCAACGGAATTTGCCATTGGCGGGACCATCATAATGGCCGAGATCGTGCAGCGCTCGCTGAAGCTGTGCCACATCAGCGCCGTCGTCGCCGGACGCGAGATCCCGATAGAACGGCATGGACCCAGCTACGGCCCGTACTGGTACGGCATTGATCGAATACAGCGTGCTGCCGTTCTTCGCGATGTTCGGCAGGTCGATCGACGTGACAATGCCTGCCATGCTATTGACGGCAACCTGCAGTAATGGCTGCTCAACCGTTGCGGTCAGCGACAGCGAACGACCCACCGTGGCCTCGACCACCGTTGACGTCAAGGTCTTGATCTGCGGGTTGTAATCTTCGGCCGAAGATCCGACCGTGACCCTTCCTGCCCACCACCCAACACTGATCAATGCTCCAGCGATCGCGACGCCGGCGGTCCACCGCCTTACTCGACCGGTTAACCTCACGGGTCACTCCTTATGACTGACCAATTGCGCGCCGCGCCCTCTTCGCTATAGCTTCGTTCCCTGCCACCATGAGGGGCCGGGCGCCCGGAGTCAACGTGCCGCATGGCGCTTGGCTGCCCGGCGGGCGGCGTCCGTTGGCGACGGAACTGACGACAGCAAAGAAAGCTGTTGACGAACTACTTGTCTTCAGGAAAAAGTTCGTTCAGCGGAGGGCTCTGTGGACAGTCATGATTGATCCGTTGCCACTCGTCCTGCCAATCTGAAGGAAGGACGCCCCCGTTCGCCGCGGTGATCTCTTCTTCTCGCTTCGTCACAGCGTCATAAGGGAACCAGGACCCGTCCTTGGCGGCATAGTTGGCGAGAAATGTCTCCCACGTGGGTATCGAGGACGGATCAATGTCGTAACCTTTGGCTTGAAGACAGGGCGCCAACGTCTTCGTGTAGTAGTCGTAAACGACGCGTATCTGGGTTTCGGTGTGCGGTTGCAGGTATTTGGGATGGACCGGGTACATGGCACGGCAACGGAAGTCTGCTGCCAGCATCGCCGGTCGCTGTTCGGCGGATTGACTGTCCAAGCTCAGACCACCGTCCCAGTCGACTGTCGCTTCGAAACCTTGACCGCGAAGGCACTCGGCCCATACCGAGGTGGCCTCGTCCGGTTTGACGAACCGGGCGAAAGGCGCATCCGGAGGCGGCATGATCATGCCCTGCCGTTGACGGTCAATCGCCAGCCGTTCGAGTTCTTCCTGATAAAGGCGATCCCACTGGGCATGTTCGGTCGGCAGATGGTATCGACCTGCGAACTGAAGTTCGCTCTTGGACTGTGCCGGCGCACCTCCGGGAGCGGCGTCGCCGCTCCCGGAGGTCGAACTACACCCTGAGGTTACCAGCACCGCCACAATTCCCATGACAGTGAAAAAATACCTAACCAACGTATTCGCAGCCCTTGCTGACCCCGGAAATCGCCCCGTTTCCCAGGACGATGAACGTCTGGGATCCAGCGCCGTGATTGTGGCTTGTCCGCTTTGTCTTTGCGGTGTTTGTCCATGCCTTGATGAACAGGTCGCCACTTGAGTTGCCCCGCCAGTGCTCATGAGCTCCGGTGGTCATCGTGGCAGTCCCGTATCCGGTCGTGTACGGTCCAGCGCAGGAGAATGAACTGGTTTCGTAATAGTCCGCTAGTGCTGGGCTTGGCGCGGCCGAGACAATCAACCCTGCGGCTATTGCGGTAACCGCTCCAAGTCGCTTCAACATTGTGGACACCACAGTTTCCCTGATCATTTCATTACCTTTGTCGCGAGAAACCGTAGCCTAGTTTGGTCAACGGACGTCGTCAATATTTTGTCGTTGATTGCGGACTTCCAACCAGTTAAGGCAGGTCAAGCCCGTTAGGCGGTAGGGGTTCAGGTAGACAGGCTCCTGGTAGATGAACAAGTCGACCCAGACCACTGAGGATCCTTTAACTTCGCCAGTAGGGGTCTTCAGCGTGCGCGCCGATGGCTTTGGTGATCGTAGTGGCTCGGGCCCGGTCGCAGCTTAGCCGGCTGAGGACTTCCAGCTGCGATACCCGGACCAGCCGTTGATCATTGAGCTGTTTCGAAGGCCGCGCCGAGAATGGTGAGGTGAGCGATCGGCACGGTGTCGTGCTCTACGTCCACGAGTGGACGCCGTGGCGGAGGTATTGCGGGATCTTGACCCGAGAGACCAGTTAGCGGAGAACGCCGCTGACTGACCACATTCCGTCGCTGGGCTGGGCCACTAAAGGCCGGCGGAGATCGTGGCGGCGGCCCGGAGCCAGGCGGCGCGGGTGGCCGGGGCCAGCTCGCGGTAGTCGACCGGGGCGCCGCTGTCCAGGTGGCGGTCGTACGGGACGTGGCACACCTGCCGGCACCGGGCGGCGACGTGCTCCGCCACCCGGTCCGGCGGCGCGTCGCCCCGGTGGGGCGGCAACGTCAACACCGTCACGGCCCGGCGGACCAGCTCACGCCGGCCGGTCTGCTCCAAGTGGTCGAGGAGGCGGGCGGCCGTCTCCGCCGAGTCGTTGCGGCCCGACAGGGTGATGACCAGCTGATCCGTGGCGGCGAGGGCCGCCTGCCAGTTCTCCGCGCGTACGTTGTTGCCGGTGTCGACGATCAGCAGCTTGTAGAACCGGCCCACCACCTCGCGCAGGTCCCGGAACGCGCGCGCCGTCAGCATCTCGCCCGTCGCCGCCGCCTCGTCGGAGGCGAGGACGTCGAACATCGCGTCGTACTGGGTACGCACGTAGGCGGCCAGCTCGCCGACGCGGCCCGCGCCGCCCGCGAACCGGTCGAGGTCGCGCAGCAGGTCACGCACCGTACGGGCGCCCTGCTCCGACTGCGCGCGCATGCCCAACGTGCCCAGCGTCTCGTTGTTGTCCCAGGCCAGCACGAACCCGCCCCGGGAACGCCCGAACGCCAGGCCCAGCATGAGCGTGGCGACGGTCTTGCCGGCGCCGCCCTTGGGGTTGACCACGGTGATCTGCCGCAGCCCGCCAAAGTTGCGGCGTACGGCGTGCAGCGCCTCGCGCAGGTCGGACTCGTCGCGGCTCGGACGCAGCCGCAGCAGGCCCAACGAGCCGCGCCGGGCCGCGCCGCGAGCGCCGGCGACGGCCGAGACGACCCTCGGGC
>JAEZGP010000512.1 GCA_023437285.1 Actinomycetes bacterium
GTCGTGGGCGGCTCGTACGGGTTCGGCGCGGTCAACGCGCACCTCCAAGGTCCGGAATGGACGGTCGCCCGCTGACGGCCCGCCTGCGGGGGATCACGAGCTGGAACGGCGTGTGAGTATCCTCTTCGCATCTCTCAGATGGCAGTCACCTATCTGTCAGGTAATCGGCAGCGTGAGAGGCGTTCGCCCATGATGGACGTCCGCCGCCATCCGCCGAATGGAACAGGTACGCCCGTGTCCCAAGCCGCCAGCAGCCGACGCCGGCCGAAGCTCACCACCATCGCGACGGTCAGTGGCATCGTCATCTCCGTGCTGAGCCTGCTGCTCGGGTTCGGCCGGTGGCTGTTCCCCGACGGCTTCGGCGGCGACACGACGGCCGGCGACCCGACCACCACGCAGGCTCCGGCCGTACTGCCCCAAACGCCCTCGGCGGCACCGCCGCAGGTCGCGGCCACCACGGCGACCACCCACGTGGCCGCGCCGCCCGACGGTACGCCGCTGGTCTCGCTGCCGAGGGAGGCGGGTGAGATCGCCGCGCTGCCGCGCCGGCTCAAGGGCAAGCCCGGCTACGACGACGCGCTGGTGATCGCGTGCCCGAGCAACCAGTCCGACGACAAGACCCGCACGGTGACGCTCGTGCTCAGCGGCCGCTACCTCGACCTCACCGCCACCGTGGAGGCATATTTCCCCGCCGACCCGAAGCTGCGCGCCTCCGTGACGGCCATCGGCATGTGGCGTGAGCGCGACGGCACGCTGACGGACAAGCCGCTCAGCGCCGTCGTCGCCAAGGGCCAGACCACGGCCGTACTCGGCGGCGACGTGGACAACGCCGAGAAGCTGCGCCTGCAGGTGGCCTGCGACCTGCCGACCGGGTACGCGATCATCAAGGGTGGCCGGATCACCGAGGCGTCGTAGCGTCCTCACATCGGTAACCTCGCGGCAACAACACCGTGCCACGATCTGCGCGTGTTTCTCAGCAAGCACGAGCAGGAACGCCTGCTCATCTACGTCGCGGCCGAGGTGGCCCACAAGCGCCGCGCGCGGGGCCTGAAACTCAACTACCCCGAGGCCGTCGCCATCATCACGGCGTTCCTGTTGGAGGGCGCGCGCGACGGCCGCACGGTGGTCGAGCTGATGGAGTCCGGCCGGCACGTGCTCACCCGCGACGACGTACTCGAGGGGGTTCCCGAGATGCTGCCGGAGGTGCAGGTGGAGGCCACGTTCCCCGACGGTACGAAGCTCGTCACCGTCCACGGGCCGATCTCCTAGGGAGCGTGAGGAGTGAGCGTGCGAGCCCCGCAATCGCGACCGGAAGGCAAGCAATGATCCCCGGGGAGATCCTGTTCGGCGACGGCCCGGTGACCATCAACGACGGACGCGAGGTGCTGACGTTGACCGTCGCGAACACCGGCGACCGGCCCGTACAGGTCGGCTCGCACTACCACTTCGCCGAGGCCACCCCGGCGCTGGAGTTCGACCGCGCGGCCGCGCGCGGGCACCGCCTCGCGATCCCGGCCGGCACGTCCGTGCGGTTCGAGCCGGGCATCCCCCGCGAGGTCACCCTGGTTCCGCTGGCGGGGGCCCGCGTCGTGGCCGGCCTGCGCGGCGCGGTTGCCGGTCCGCTCGATTCCGGGAGTACGTCGTGAGTACGCTCGACCGCGCGCGCTACGCCGCCCTGTACGGCCCTACGACCGGCGACCGGATCCGGCTCGCGGACACGAACCTGCTCATCGAGGTCGAGCGCGACGAGTGCGCGGGCGGCGACGAGGCGGTGTTCGGCGGCGGCAAGGTGATCCGCGAGTCGATGGGCCAGGCGCGGGCCACCCGCGCGGAAGGCACCCCGGACACGGTCATCACCGGCGCGGTGATCCTGGACTACTGGGGCATCGTGAAGGCCGACGTGGGCATCCGCGACGGTCGCATCGTGGCCATCGGCAAGGCCGGCAACCCCGACACGATGGACGGCGTGCACCGTGACCTGGTCATCGGCCCCAACACCGAGATCATCTCGGGCAACGGGAAGATCCTGACGGCCGGCGCGATCGACTGCCACGTGCACCTGATCTGCCCGCAGATCGTCGACGAGGCCCTGGGTGGGGGCATCACCACGCTCATCGGCGGCGGCACCGGCCCGGCCGAGGGCACCAAGGCCACCACGGTCACGCCCGGCGCCTGGCACCTGGCCCGGATGCTGGAGGCCATGGACCCGTTCCCGGTGAACATCCTGCTGCTCGGCAAGGGCAACACGGTCTCCGAGGAGGCCATGTGGGAGCAGCTGCGCGGCGGGGCGGGCGGCTTCAAGCTGCACGAGGACTGGGGCACCACGCCGGCCGCGATCGACGCGTGCCTGCGGGTGGCCGATGCGTCCGGCGTACAGGTCAACATCCACACGGACACCCTCAACGAGGCCGGGTACGTGCAGTCCACGCTGGAGGCGATCGCCGGCCGGGCCATCCACGCGTACCACACGGAGGGCGCCGGCGGCGGGCACGCGCCCGACATCATCACCGTGGCGTCGCACCCGAACGTGCTGCCGTCGTCGACGAACCCGACCCGCCCGTACACGGGCACCACCCTGGCCGCGCACCTCGACATGCTCATGGTGTGCCACCACCTGAACCCGGCGGTGGCCGAGGACCTAGCGTTCGCGGAGAGCCGCATCCGCCCGTCCACGATGGCCGCCGAGGACTACCTGCACGACCTGGGCGCCATTTCGATCATCGGGTCGGACTCGCAGGCCATGGGCCGGGTGTCCGAAGTGGTCAGCCGGACCTGGCAGACCGCGCACGTGATGAAGGCGAAGGTCGGCGCGCTGCCCGGCGACGGTACGGCGGACAACACGCGCGCGAAGCGCTACGTCGCGAAGTACACGATCAACCCGGCGATCGCGCACGGCATCGAGGGCGAGGTTGGGTCCGTCGAGGCAGGCAAGCTCGCCGACCTGGTGCTGTGGGACCCGGCGTTCTTCGGCGTACGGCCGGCCGTCGTCGTCAAGGGCGGCATGATCGCGTGGGCGCAGATGGGTGACGCGAACGCGTCCATCCCGACGCCGCAGCCGATCCTGCCCCGCCCGATGTTCGGCGCGTACGGCGTGGCACCGTCGGTCACCAGCCTGGCGTTCGTGGCGCCGGCCGCGATCGACGATGACCTCGCCTCCCGGGTCGACCTCCGCCGGCGCCTGTCCCCCACGGCCGACGTGCGCCAGCGCGGCAAGGCGGACATGCCCGGCAACGACGCGATGCCGTCGATCGAGGTGGACCCGGACACGTTCACGGTCCGCATCGACGGCGACGTCATCGAGCCGTCGCCGGTGACCGAACTGCCCATGGCCCAGCGGTACTTCCTCTTCTGACCATGCTCACCACCCTGCTCGTACTCGCCGACGGGCGGCTGCCCAGCGGCGCCCACGCGCACTCCGGCGGGCTGGAGCCGGCGGTCGCCGCCGCCCGGGTCGCCGACCTTGACGACCTGGACGGTTTCCTCCGTGGCCGCCTGGCCACCACCGGCCTGGTGACGGCCGCCTTC
>JAEZGP010000135.1 GCA_023437285.1 Actinomycetes bacterium
GGGGGGGGGGGGCGGGCCCGGGCGGCCGGTGGCCCGGCCACGTTGGTTGCGGTGCCGCTAGCTGAACGTGACCTTCACGGTCATCATGTTGATCAGGCCCTCGATGTCACTCGTGACCTTGATCTTGACCCCTTGGCCAGCCACCTTCACCGAGCTCAGCGGGTTCGCCGCCGACCAGTACCGGTTCGGGTCGCTGTCGTCGAAGGTCGGGATCGCCGGCTGCGGCCCCACGGTGACCGGGGTGCCGTTGCGGTGGAACGTCACCTTGTCGGTCTTGTGCAGGCCGAACGTGGCGTCCCACGGCTGACGCCGGTTGCCCAGCTTCACGCCGTCGGGGAACGTGATCGGCGCGGGCCGCGCGTCGACCGGCAGGACGAGACCGCCGCCCGGGTGCACGATCGTGTCGTTGTCCTCGAAGCTGTAGTCCACATACCAGACGAGCAGGCCGTTCTGGTACGGGAACCGCTCCACGAAGTCCGGCCTGGTGTTCAGCCAGCCGAAGTTGTACGGGCCCGTCTTCAGCGTCTTGTCGTAACCGACGTACTGTCGGTTCTCCGCGATGTAGAAGTTGGGCACGTCCGTCTGGACCGTGTAGCCCGGCATCTGGGTGAAGCCGGACGCGGTCCACAGGCCCGACGCGTCATCCGGGTCGGTCGTCGTGGTCCCGTTGATGGTGATGGCGGTCTGGTCGAGGAACGGCCCGGCGAAGTGCACGCCGCCGTCGGTCGCGTACCGGTACCGGAAGGTGATGGTCTGCCCGGCGTACGCCGACAGGTCGTAGGTCAGGTCGACCCAGTCGGTCGTCCCGTCCGCGTCCGGATCGGACTGCCCGTCGATCGGGTCGCCCAGCTGGGTCCACGTGCTCGACCCGGCGGTCTGGACCTCCGCGTACAGGAAGTCGTATCCCGCCTCGATCTCGTACCAGGCCTTGCTGGTCAGCGACGCGGTGCCGCCGGCCGGGATCGTGATCTGGCGACTGAGCGTGTTGTTGATCCCGTCGGCGCTGCCGCCCCACCATTCCAGCTCGCCGGCGTACGGCTCGTTGTAGTTGGTGGTGACGTCCTTACCTGGCAGGTTCACGACGACGGCCTGAGGTAGGACGCCCGACGTATCGCCGGCCGCGCCGAGCGTGACCGTCTTACCCTTGCCGTAGTCGACGGTCTTGAAGTCGAGCCAGCCGAGGAACAGCTTCTCCCAGGGACCCATGTAGCCCGGCGTGGAACCGATGTCCTGCTTGCCCTTGTTCAGCCACGAGCCGGCCGACATGAGGGTCCAGAAGCCGGTGCCGTTGTCGCCGCCCGAGGTGTCGTACAGGTCGGGCAGGCCCAGGTCGTGGCCGTACTCGTGGGTGAAGACGCCGAGGCCGCCGTTCTCCGGCTCGGTGGTGTAGTCACCGATCCAGATGCCCGAGTCGCCGATCGGCACGCCGCCGAGCAGGTTGCCCGTCGGGCCCTCGGAGCCGTACCCGTCGGGGTAGGTGTACCAGCGGTGCGACCAGATCGCGTCGGGGCCCTGCGCACCGCCCCCGGCCTCCTCGCCCTCCCCGGCGTGGATCGCCTGGAAGTGGTCGATGTAGCCGTCCGGCTCGTTGAAGTTGCCGTCGCCGTCGTAGTCGTAGCGGTCCCAGATGTCGAACTGCTTGAGGTAGGTGGCGATCTCGGCGTTGGACTTGCCGGCAGCGATCTGCGCGTCGTACCAGGCCTTCGCGGTGTCGGCGACGAAGGGCCAGTATCCGACGGCGTCGTTGGGCAGCTCGTTGCTGCCGTACGTCGCCTCGTTGTAAGGCACCTTCACCCAGTCGCTGACGTCGCCGCCGACCGTGTAGCGACCGCTCGACTGCTTGAGGTAGAAGTCGTACATCGACTCCTTCTTCTTGCTGAAGAGCAGGTCCTTGTAGTACTGCTGGCTGAAGTCGGAAGCCCAGATGGTGGTGTTGTCGTCCGTCGGCGAGCCGTCGTAGACGCGGTCGGGCTGCGGGATCTGGTTGTGCAGCGGGCCGGGGGTGCCGCCCGAGGCGGGCTTGGTCTGGTCACCGAACTCCACGAGGATCGTGAAGATCGGGTCGGTCTTGGGCTTGCGCTTCCACTCGACCCACTTGTTGCCGGCCAGCCGGATGACCTCGGATCCGTGGCGCTGGATGGGCGTCGCCTTACCAGCGACCAGTTGCGCGACAGCCTCCTTACGCATGGCCTCGGCGCGGTCCTGAAGCGGGCTGGACAGGTTGTCCGCCCGGTTCTTGATCGCGTTTTCGGTCGGCGCGATTCTGTCCGGGCCAGCCTGCGGCGCCGCGAACGCGGAGCCGGTGCTCAGGCTGGACACCAGTACGCCGGCGGTCAGGCCGGCGAGTATGGCGGTGGTACGCCTGTTCAAGGGTCCTCCCTTTTCCCTTGTGGCTGCCGCCGGGGTCGCGGCCGCACGCGGGCGGGATCTTCCGCATGTGGTGTCGCATGTGGACGGTTCCCCGACGCTGGATGGCGGCCGATCGGCTGACCACCCATGGGTGCTTCCGACACACTGACAGAACCGAACGACTCATGTCACTGCCATGGACCGAAATTTCTCTATGGACTTGACGGCGAATCCATGGCATAAAAAGTGAAATATTCCGAAATATGCGTGTCCCACGACAGCGCTAAGGCCGGAAATACTAAGTAAGTACTTCCGGCCTTAGCGAGGTAAGGAGGGTCAGTCGTCGGACGCGGCGGGCTTCTGCATCCCCTCGGAGATCAGCTCCATGACCGACGAGTCCTGCAACGTCGTCACGTCACCGAGCGACCGGTTCTCCGCCACGTCGCGCAGCAGCCGCCGCATGATCTTGCCTGAGCGGGTCTTCGGCAGCTCCGGAACGAGCATGATCTGCCGGGGCTTCGCGATCGGCCCCAGCGTCTTGGCGACGTGGTTGCGCAGGTCGCCCACGAGCTCCTCGCTGGCGTCCGCGGTGCCGCGCAGGATCACGAACGCGACGATCGCCTGGCCGGTCGTCGGGTCGGTGGCGCCCACCACCGCCGCCTCGGCGACCTTCGGGTGCGACACCAGCGCCGACTCCACCTCCGTCGTGGAGATGTTGTGGCCGCTGACCAGCATCACGTCGTCGACCCGGCCGAGCAGCCACAGGTCGCCGTCCTCGTCACGCTTGGCGCCGTCGCCGGCGAAGTACATCCCGTCGAAGCGCGACCAGTACGTGTCGAGGAAGCGCTGGTCATCGCCCCAGACGGTGCGCAGCATGGACGGCCACGGCTCGCGCAGCACCAGGTAGCCGCCGGCGCCGTTGGGGACGGGCTTCGCGTCGTCGTCGACCACGTCCGCCGCGATGCCGGGCAGCGCGACCTGCGCCGAGCCCGGCTTCGTGGCCGTGACGCCCGGCAGCGGGCTGATCATGATCGCGCCCGTCTCGGTCTGCCACCACGTGTCGACGATCGGCGTGCGGTCGCCGCCGATGACGCGCCGGTACCACATCCACGCCTCGGGGTTGATGGGCTCGCCCACCGAACCGAGCACGCGCAGGCTCGTCAGGTCGAACCCGGCGGGGATCTCCTCGCCCCACTTCATGCACGTACGGATCGCGGTGGGCGCGGTGTACAGGATCGTCACGCCGTACTTCTGGACGATCTCCCACCAGCGCCCGCGGTGCGGGGTGTCGGGCGTGCCCTCGTAGATGACCTGCGTCGCGCCGTTCACCAGGGGCCCGTAGACGACGTACGTGTGACCGGTGATCCAGCCGACGTCGGCCGTGCACCAGTAGACGTCCGTCTCGGGCTTGAGGTCGAACACGTTGAGGTGCGTGTACGCGGCCTGCGTGAGGTAGCCGCCCGTGGTGTGGAAGATGCCCTTGGGCTTCCCGGTGGTGCCCGACGTGTAGAGGATGAACAGCGGGTGCTCGGCGTCGACCTCGACGGGCGTGTGCTGCGACGACGCAGCCTCGACGGCCTCGTGCCACCAGACGTCGCGGCCCGGCGTCCACTCGACGGGCTGCCCGGTGCGCCGCACGACGAGCACGTGCTGCACCGACGTCGAGTCCTTGGCGAGCGCCTCGTCGACCGCGGGCTTGAGCGCCGAGGGGTTGCC
>JAEZGP010000249.1 GCA_023437285.1 Actinomycetes bacterium
CACGAGGCCGGCCACGACCTGCTGCGCGGCGGCGCCGACCTGGCCGAACTGCCGTTCACGCCCGGCGTCGACCCGCAACGGCGCGTCGACGCGACGATCGAACTGCACCACTGACGATCGGCGCGTCCGCGCGTAGGGTGGCGACATGGGTCAGCTCTGCGCGGTGAGTTTCAACCGGTACGGCCGTCTCTACTACCTTGATCCCGGAGAGTTCACGCCGGCCGTCGGCGGCCTGGTGGTCGTACCTACCGACGACGGCCCGGTGGTCGCCGAGTGCGTCTGGGGCGCCCAGTGGGTCGCCGACGACACGTCCGGCTTCCCCCGCCTCCTCGGCCCGGCCGGCCCCGACGACCTGGCCCGCGATCAGGCCGTACGCAAGGCGAAGGCGGACGCGAAGACCGCCGCCAAGCGGCTCATCCGCGCCCACGACCTGCCCATGAAGGTCGTCGCCGTCGACCACGTGCCCGCCCCGGACAACGCCAGCGGCGCCCGTACGACGATCTACTTCACCGCGCCGCACCGCGTCGACTTCCGCTCCCTCGTCCGCGACCTCGGGGCCACCCTGCGGTGCCGCGTCGAGCTGCGTCAGCTGTCGGCCCGCGACTCGGCCCGGGTCCAGGGCGGCATCGGCTCCTGCGGGCGTGACCTGTGCTGCGCCACGTTCCTCACCGACTTCGAGCCGGTCACCATCCGGATGGCCAAGGACCAGGAACTGCCGCTCAACCCGATGCGCATCTCCGGCGCGTGCGGCCGCCTCATGTGCTGCCTAAAGTACGAACACCCGTTGTACGCCCAAGCCAGCACGTCCTGGCCCGAACAGGGCGAGCGGGTCGACACGCCTAAGGGCCAGGGCCGGGTGATCGGACGCAACGTTCCGAGTGAAACGTTGATCGTCCGCATGACGGAGGACGGCCGACACGAACGTTGCGCGGTGGCCGACGTCTGCGGCTCCAGGCGCGCCTTCGACCGAGCCCCCACGATCCCTTCCCCGAGACCCGCGGAATAACTCCCACCCTCGCCCCTCGCCCTCCCTCCGCCCGCCCCGCGCCGGCTCCGGCCCGTGTGTTTGGACGGTTAGGCGTGTTATGCGGGGTCTCTATTCCACGCGTAACTGTCCAAACTTCCGCGTGGAGCGCGCGGACCCGGCCGGCGGTGCCGGCGCGAGGGGTGAGTGGCGAATGATCCATTAGTGTCCCGCGAAAAACGACGAATTCGCACATGGGCCTTTTTTGCGGATCATCGTGGAGGCGGTGACGCATCCAGCAATCTACAATTACGGCTGTCACACGGGGGCGATGGGACAACAAGAGTTTGGCGTGTCAGTGCGCCATAAATACTTCTCTCCCCGCATTTCGCGGGTGTTCGGACTTCGCCTGCCGAGTGGCCGCGTTATCGCGTGGGTCCCGGCACGAGCCGGGCCCGTGTCCTGGGGAGGATCATTTGTCACAACAGTCAGTGCGGCATCGGATGAGGCGTGCCCTCGTCACCGCCGCCGCGATCGTCGTCGGTCTGGGCGTCGCCTCGCCGGCCCTCGCCGTTCCACCGGACCCGACCGGGCCCGTGGTTCTCGGAACCTATTCGCAGAAGGCCGCCTACAACGGCGACATCCAGGCCACCAGAGGCTGGAAGGTCTCCTGGGAGATCCCCGTCCTGACCAACGCCAACCAGGCGTGGGCGGCCGTCGGCCAGTGGTACTTCGGTTTCGAGAGCGGCATCTATTACAACCCTGGCGACGGCTGGTGGGTCTACTACTACGGCGACCAGGACGGCCTGACGGGCAACAATTCCAGCTGTGACCCGGCGTGGAACAACGAAGGCGGCCACTGTCGCGGCGCGATGGAGAACCTGTCGCCCGGCGACCAGGTGACGTTCACCTACCAGTGGTGCAACGCCAGCGGCGTGGTCGACCTTTCCGGCCAGTACAACTGCATCTGGGTCGACATGCACGACGGCGTCGGCAACCGGTTCCTCGCCAAGGAATACCGGCTCAACCAGACCGTCGAGATGTACACCCACGACGTGGAGACGTTCGGCGACGTCGACCCCGTCGTGTACGCCGAGCCGATCATTCCGTGTAACGCGCCGGTGCGGATGCTGGGCCAGCAGCGCAAGAACTCCAGCGGTACGTGGATCACGATGACCGGCAGCCAGTGGGTCTTCGAGAACAACAGTCCGCCGCCGCCGCGCGCGCAGTACCAGTTCCAGAACGTCAACCTCTCGGCGAGCCCGGCGACGTGGGAGGCCTGCAGCGTGCCGGCGCCGGCGTGCCCGGCCGCGTGGAACGCGTCCACGCTGTACTCGACCGGCCAGGAGGTCGGCCACAACGGTCACAAGTGGCGGGCCAAGTGGTGGACGTACGGCGACCAGCCCGGCGTGAGCAACGCCTGGGACGACCTCGGTACCTGCTGATAGCGGCCCGGGGGGGGGGGGCGCCCCCCCGGCGCCCGCGAGTGCGGGTCGGCGTCGACCACGCCGATGTAGGTCACGCCGTCCACGGGTGGGGTCCTCCCTCGCCGGTCGCGGCCGCACCCGCCTGCCGGGGTCCCGCCGGCCCGCGGCGGCGC
>JAEZGP010000305.1 GCA_023437285.1 Actinomycetes bacterium
GCGCCGCCGCGAGGGCGATCGGCGCGACCGTGTCCGGGTGGGCGAGCCAGGGCAGCCACTCCCCCAGCTCCTCGGGCAGCTCGACGAGCACCAGGTCGGGCCGGTACGCGTCGAGCAGCGCCGGCACGGCCGCCGCGACGACGGGCGAATGGTGGCGCACCCCGATCAGGTACGGGGTCCGGCTCGCGGCGAGGGCCTCGACGGCTACGGCGGGGTCAGTGCTGGAGGGCGTCACGCTGCTCCCACAACTGCTGCCACATGCGCGCGCCGCCGGTGGCGCGCCGGCGCAGCGGCCCGTCCCAGTACGCGAGCAGGCGCGCCTGGTCGCTCTCGTCGTCCTTGCGGACCACCCCGAGCAGGTGGCCGGGCAGCAGCGACAGCGGGTCGCGGCCGGGCAGGTACGCGGTCGCCAGTCCGATGGACGCCGCCACCGCGACCGCCTCGGCCGTACTCATCACTGTGGACGGTCGCTCGACCTGCCAGCCCTCGACGGAGCGGCCGGTGCGCAGGTCGCGGAACGCCGTCACCAGGGTCTCCAGCACCGCGTCGTCGACCTGGTACGCCGCGCCGACGCGCTCCACGGCGGCGCGTGCCTGCCGGCGTACCAGGTTGATCTCGGCATCGAGGTCCGCGATGGGTGGGACGACCTCGAAGTTGAACCGGCGCTTGAGCGCCGCGGACATCTCCGACACGCCCCGGTCGCGCAGGTTGGCGGTGGCGATCACGGTGAACCCGGGCGCGGCGTAGGCCACCGCGTCGTCGATGCCGGCCAGCTCCGGCATGGACATGCGCCGGTCGGACAGCACGGAGACCAGCGCGTCCTGCACCTCCGGCAGGCAGCGGGTGACCTCCTCGACGCGGGCGACCGCCCCGGCGGTCATGGCGGCCAGCACCGGCGAGGCGACGAGCGCGTCGCGGCTGGGGCCCTTGGCCAGCAGCAGCGCGTAGTTCCAGCCGTAGCGCAACTGGTCCTCGGTGGTGCCGGCCGTGCCCTGCACGGTGAGCCCGCTGGTGCCACAGACGGCGGCGGCGAGCAGCTCGGACAGCATCGACTTGGCGGTGCCGGGCTCGCCGACGAGCAGCAGGCCGCGCTCGCCCGCGAGGGTCACCACGCACCGCTCGACGAGCGCGCGCTCGCCGACGAACTTCGGCTCGATGACCTTTTTCGTCTTGCCCGGTCCGTCGACCGGCCGGCCGCCGGAGCCGGCGATGAAGGTGACCACGGCGCGGGGGGTGAGCCGCCAGGCGGGCGGTCGCGGCCCGGTGTCGGCCGCCGCGAGGAACTCCAGTTCCTCGGCGTACCGGTGTTCCGGCGGGTCGATCTGCCGTGCGGTCGTCGTCATCATGCCTCCGACAGGGAGTGGTAGCGCGGCAGGTCACCGGCGACGACCCGGGCCCAGCTGGCCCGGAACAGCTCCGGCACGGGGGTGGTGACGAGGATCCGCCCGTCGGGCAGACTACCGTCGGTGCCCAGGCTGGTCTTCCACGCCTCGATGGGCAGGTTGGGCGCGGTGAAGGCCAGCCAGCCGCCCGGCAGGAACACGCTGCGTCCAGCACGTTCCCGCTTGGCCTCGACCACCAGGTCGGTGGCCGCCAGGGCCTTGCGAGCCGCCGTCAGCCGGGCCGTCTTCCACCCGTTCCACTCGGTGACCCGCCGGTCCGTCGGGTCGGGCAGGGCCAGCAACTGCAGGTAGTACGCGGCAGCGTCGGTGGGCAGGCCGTACTCGGCGACGACGGCCTCGACCAGGTCGGGCACGCTCACGGTCGGGTCCTGGGCGAAGCGGCCGGCCGGCAGCGTCTCCGAGTCGATCGCGTCCATGAGGGCGGCCAGCCCGTCGCTGAGCAACAGCCGCAGGCTCGCGGCTATGTCATGTTCGACGAACGCCAGGGCGGGATCGTCCACTCCGGACAGTGCCGCCGGACGCACGCTGTAGAAGGCCGCGTCGTCGTCGTGCTCGCCCTCCACGAGCGCCGGCATGCCCGGCGGCACGCTCGCGCGCTCGAGGTACTCGGCGTCGAGGAGCAACGCGTCGTTGCGTAGCCGCTCCCGCACCAGCCGGTACGCCGCGGGCAGCCCGGCGCGCACCGGGTCGCCGACCGGCAGCCGGTAGGCCAGCCAGGGCAGCGCGACGGCTGCGGCCACCAGGTGGTTCTCGTCGAACGGCGTACCGGACGGCGCGGTCGTGGTGGTGCCCCAGTCGTTTGCCTCGGAGACCCCGTCGGTGTGCAGCCAGTCCCCCGGGGTGGGCCGGGCGAGAACGCGTACCGTCTGGCCGCCGCCGCGCGGCAGCATCCGGTCGGCCTCGGCGAGCAGATCGTCGGCGATGGGAGTGACGACGCCGAAGCGTTCGGCCCAGCACCGCGCGAGGCCGTCCGCGTCGGGCCCGTGGCGCCACAGGTCGGCCGGGTCGGCCGGCATGGCGGCGTCCAGCAGCGCCAGGCGGTCGGCGGCCGGCAGCTCGCACAGCGTGTCGCGGGCCGCCCGCAGGGTGTCCGCCCGCAGGCCGAGCGTGGCCCGTTGCT
Organism: Actinomycetes bacterium; assembly: GCA_023437285.1. Classification (GTDB taxonomy): domain Bacteria; phylum Actinomycetota; class Actinomycetes; order Mycobacteriales; family Micromonosporaceae; genus Luedemannella. Next base: position 2,524 of record JAEZGP010000305.1, read on the forward strand.
CGGTCGTGAGGAAGTTGGCCTCCCACGAGGTGAGCCCCGGCAGGCCGGCGAGCAGCAGGGCCGCCTCGGAGCGGCTCATGCCGGTCGCCGCCGCGACACGGTCGAACGACCCGGTCGGCAGCGGCGCCGCGCCCTCGCTCTCCAACAACTCGATGGCGGCGGCCAGCCGGGCCGGGTCACCCCAGCCGGCCAGCACCCGCGCCGACGTGAGGAGAACCTGGTCCGGTACTCCGAACTCGCCCGTCGGGCTGAACTCGATCGCCACGCGCTCCCAGTCGCCGCGCTCGCGGTGGTAATGCTGCGGGCCGCGCAGGATGACCACCGTGGACGTACCGGTGCGCAGGACCGCGCCGCCCTGGCGGTCGACCAGCGTCTCTGGGCACGTCACGGTGAGTACGCGCAGCCGCGGGTCGGCGCCGACGTGCCCGAAGCCCGCCAGGACGCGCAGCAGCTCCCGCAGCGCCGTGCGGTCGGGCTCGGAGGTCAGCGGCGACGCCGCCCGCACGACGAGGGCGCCCAGGCACGGCAACCCGTACGCCCAGGCCGTCTCGGCCGCGGGCAGCTCGTCAGCCGTGCCCGACCCGGCCAGCAGGGCCGCGACGCTCGTGACCTGGTCGGCCATCGTGCCGGGCCCGGTATAGCCGGTGCTGCCGTCGGTCACCCCGAGGTCGGCGACGACCCGGGCCAGTTCCGCCTCGGTCACCGCCGGGCGCGGCTTCGCGGTGCGGACCTGCGGCGTGGCCGGGTTGAGCCGCTCGGCCAGCAGGTCGGCGAGGTCGCCCTGTAGCCGCCGGGTGCGCTCCGCCACCGTCACCGACCAGGCGACCGCCTCCCGCAGCGTGGCGTCGGTGATCTCACCCAGCAGCTCGCGCACGGCCCGGCGGGCCGCGTCGGGCACGTCCTTGGTGCTCGCCTGCGCGCAGGCGGCCAGCAGCCGGGCGGCGAGATCGCCGTCGGCGCAGCGCAGCGCCTTGGAGCCCGCCTCGTCGCGGGGCCGCAGAGCGTGCCAGAACACGGGAGCCGGCAGGCCGGGGCCGGTCCGCCACCGGGTGACCGGCAGGCGCCCGTCGACGTCCCAGACGGTGACCAGCCCGCCCGCGTCCTCGTCGTCCGAGCCGTCGTAGGTCACCGGGCGGACCCGGTCGTCGCCCGGCAGGCGCAGGGCTCCGGCGAGCCGCCCGTACTGGTCCGGGCCGTCGGCGGGCGCCCAGCGCACGGTCCGGCCGTCGATGCCCGTGCCGGTGTACGTGCCGTCCGCGTGCCGGATCACCCGCCAACCCACCAGGCCGTCACGCCACCCCAGCGGCGACGTGGCGAACGCCGCCGGTGCGGGCCGCAGGTCGCTCCACTTCGGATGGATGCGGTCGCCGGCGGCCAGCGCGACGTCGAAGAACGCCGGCACGCTCCACCGGCCGCCCGCGCCGGTCGCCGGGTCGTACTCCCGCCACTGCTCATCATCGTCCTGGTCGGGGTTGTCCTCGAGGCGCCAGTAGGTCGAGCCGTCGCTGATGACCCGGGTATGGTCCGGCTCGCTGGCGTCGCCCGCCCGCAGCGGCCGGTCGCCGCTCGTACGGCCGCCGCCGGGCAGCGGCAGCCCACCGTCGGACCACCACCGGTACCAGCCCCGGTTGCCGCCGAGGGCCTCGGTCGGGCGGCCGGACCAGTAGCAGCCCGCCGACCAGTCGATGCGCAGCTGCCCGTCGACGTACGCGCTGACGCGCGGGTCGTCGTACCTGTCGAAGGTGACGCCCTGCGGCGCGCGGAACGTGTGGTCCAGTTCGACGCCCTCGGGCCCGAGGACGACCGCCCGGGTCGGGCCGCTGAACACCAACTGTGGCCAGAACTCCAGCTCGGTGGCCTCGCCCACGTCCCTTGCGGTCGCCTCGTGCTCGGGCCAGCCCAGCTCGGCGATCAGGCCGCCGCGCAGCGACCGCGCCAGCGCCCCGGCCATGTCCGCCGACGCCAGCGCGGCGAACGTGTCAGGCCCGAGCGACAATCCGTCGTAGGTCCACAGACCAGCGGTCTCGTCGATAACGTCTGCGAGGACCAGCGAGGTGGGCTCCGGGCCGATGCGCTCGCCGAGACCGGCGAGCCACGACTGGGCGGCCAGGCGCAGCCCGGCGGGCTCCAGCTTCCAGGTGGCGCGCTCGCGCAGCGCCTTCTGCCGGCGTTGGGCGGTCTCGTCGTCGCGCCGCAGGCCGAGGTGCTCGCGCAGCCCGTTGACGAGGCGCGGCAGGAAGCGGGGGTCGCGGGCGATCGCGGTCAGGTCGCGACGGCTCTCGGCGGGCAGCGCGAGCCAGTCGCTGAGGTCGTACGCCCCGCGCGCGCCGGCCGGCTGCCCCGCCACGGGCACGCCGGCGGCGAGGCAGGCGTCGAGCAGGTCGAACTCGGCGAACGCGGTGTGACCGGCGCCCAGGCGCAGCTCGCCGCCGCTGGCCGCGAGGTCCTCGCGGATGGGGTCGATCAGCTCGGCGAACAACGCGTTCCAGCGCGGCGCGGCCCCCCGGCGCCGCCAACTGCTGGCCCGGTAGTCGATGAAGCGTTGCGCCCACGTGGCGACCCCGCCGACGGGCCGGGCCGGTTCGGGTGCGGTGGCCGGGGAGCGCAGGGCGTCCAGGGCGCCGGCCTCGTCGAGCAGTTCGAGCCACGCGTCCGTGTTCACCTTGGCGTAGCCGGGCGGGTCGGGCAGCAGGGCCAGCAGCCGGCCGCGCGTCGCCGGGTCGTGCCTGGCCAGCCGCAGCAGCGCCGGGCGGTACGCCTTCCAGAAGCTGTCGTGTGCCCGGGCCACGGCCGGATAACCCAGGAGATCGCCGATGGCGGTCTCGGCCTCCGCGTCGGGCTTGAGGCCGGCCGCCTTGGCCAGCCGCTTGAGGTCGTCGGCCATCCCGACGTACGGCGGCAGGCCGCCCGCCACCCGTCGCACCGCCAGGGTCCGGACCAGCTCGTACGCCTCGACGGCGGGGCGACGCTGGGTGACCTGGCGCGCGTACTCGCTCAACGCCTTCGCCGTCAACGCACCGGCGAACGCGAACTCCAGATGCACATCACGCAACCGGTCCTCGTCCACGGGGAGCCCGTGCACCTGCTCGGCCTGACGGGCCGCGGTGAAACACGTACCCGCGCCCTTCGGGTTCTCCGCCGCGAGAAACGCCCGTCCGGCCTGCTCCCAGAACGTCGGCAGGAAGTGCGGGGCCGCGTGCCCGAGCCGGTCGGCGAGTTCGTCGTAGCCCTCCTTCGCGAGCCCGGGTCGGGACTTCGCCAGCGCGGCCAGCTTCTCCATGTCCTTGACCAGCGCGAGCGCGTGCCGACCGTTGGCGGGATCGTTGACCAACGCCCACGCCGGAAAACCCAACGCCTGCCGGCGACCGTGACCGACCGCGACCGGCGCCGCTGCCACCCCGAACCCGAGGTATTCCATGCTGAGGTCCTCGGCCTCGCCGAGCGCACCCGGCACCAGCCGCACGACCGTACGACCGTCGAGCACCGGATGCGCATACGACCGCGCGGTGATCGTGTCCACGGACCGCTCCGCAACGGCCTCGCCCGGCAGGATCGCGCCGGCCTCCCGCAACGCTTCGATGGTCATCACGCCTCCGACAGGGACTGGTAGCGGGGCCGGTCGCCGGCCACGACCCGGGCCCACGCGGCCCGGAACAGCTCCGGCACCGGGGCGGTGACGAGAACCCGCCCGCCGGGCAGGCTGCCGTCGGCGCCGAAGCCGGTCTTCCACGCCTCGATCGGCAGGTCGGGCGCCTTGAGC
>JAEZGP010000309.1 GCA_023437285.1 Actinomycetes bacterium
GGCGATGGCCGCCAGCCCGCCGGAGCGCACGGCGGCGGCGCGGTCGAACCAGCCCTGCGCCGGCGGCAGGAACGCCGCCGTGCACAGCAGCCCGAGCCGGTCCACCCGCGACGGCGCGTGCGCGGCCAGCCACATCCCGACCATCCCGCCCAGCGACACGCCCGCGTAGTGGGCCCGCGAAACCCCGAGGTGGTCCAGCAACGCGAGCACGTCCCGGCCGAGGTCGGCGATCTCGTAAGACCCCGGGGGTACGGGCGAGCGCCCGTGACCGCGGTGGTCGAACCGGACGACCCGGTAGCGCGCCGACAGGGCCCGCGCGGGGGCCGCCCACAGGGACACGTCGCTGCCGAGCGACCCGCCGAGCAGCAGCACGGGGGCGTCCGGCGGCCCGTCGACGACGTGATGGACGATCATGACCAGGCCGCCGGGACGTTGGCGGCCATCCGGTCCGGATGCACCCGCAGGTGATCGAGCATGGCCCGGGCGTGGTGGGCCGCCCCGGCGGTGACCCGAAGCAGTTCGGTGACCGTGGGCCACTCGGCCTGCCAGCGGCCGGCGGCCCGCTGGAGTTCCTGCGGCAGGCCCGCGAACAGGGTCGAGACGAGGGCCGGCGCGCGGTGGGCGGCGGCGGCCGTCAGGACGGCGCGCGCCGGGTTGCGCTTGTGCGGCATGGCCGACGAGCGTCCGCCGCCGTTGGGCGGGGCCTCGCTGACCTCGCCCAGCTCGGCCTGCGCCAGCAGCATCACGTCGAGGGCGACCTTGCCGAGCGTCCCGGCGACCACGCCGAGCGCCGCACCGAGTTCGGCGATCCGGGCCCGGTCGGTCTGCCAGGGGTCGGCGTACGCCAGCCCGAGCCGGTCGGCCATCCGCATGCCGACCCGCCGGCCCTGCACGCCGAACGCGGCCAGGTTGCCGACCGCGCCGCCCAACTGCACGACCAGCGGCAGGCGGGCCAGCCCGGCGCGGGCGTACTCGATGGCGTCCAGCCAGCCGCCGGCCGTCTCGGCGAACGTGGTCGGCTCGGCCGGTTGCAGCAGCGTACGGCCGATCTGCGTCGTCGTGCGGTGGTGCTTGACCAGTTCGGCGAGGCGGTCGAGGCAGCCGGCCAGGTCGGCGTCGATGATGGCGCGGGTGCGGCCGGTCACCAGCATGAGCGCCGTGTCCACGATGTCCTGGCTGGTGGCGCCGAGGTGGACGTGCTCGGCGTACCCGGGCACGGCCGCGCGGATCGCCGCGACCAGCGGGACCACCGGGGTGGCGGAGGCGACCGCCGCGCGGGCCAGGTCGGCGGGGTCGACCAGGTCGGTCGCGCACGCCGCCTCGATGGCGTCCGCCGCGTCGGCGGGGATCAGCGTCACCAGCGCGCACGCGCGGGCCAGGGCCGCCTCGGCGTCCAGCATGGCCCGCACCCAGGCGGCGTCGCTCGTCGCCGCCACCGCCGCCGGCGAGCCGAACGTCTCGTCAAACATCGAAGAACACCGTCTCGCCGTCGCCCTGTAGCCGGATGTCGAACCGGTAGCCGCCCTCGACGGGCCCGGCGATGAGCGTGCCGCGCCGCGCAGGGTCCACGGTGGACAGCACGGGGTCGTCGTCGTTGGCCTCGTCGGCGAAGTAGACGCGGGTGACGACCCGGTCGAGCAGGCCGCGCGCGAACACCGACACGTTGACGTGCGGCGCCTCGGTCGTACCGTCGGGGGCGGGCAGCGCGCCGGGCTTGAGCGTACGGATGGCGAACCGGCCGTCCGCGTCCGTATCGCAGCGGCCGAAGCCCCGGAAGCCGGGCAACGCCGCCGCGCCGCGCGGGTCGTCGGGATGGGCGAACCCGCCCGCCGGGTCGGCCTGCCACGTCTCGACGAGCGCGTCGGCGACGGGTTCGCCGGCACCGTCGAGCACCCGACCGCTGATGACGATCGCCCCCGGCGTCCCCTCGGCGACCACGTCGGGACCGTCGGGCCACAGCAGGCCGATGTGCAGGAACGGCCCGGCGGTCTGCGACGGGGTCGGCGCCAGGTCAGTCATCGTGCGGCTCCTCCATGGGTGTCGCCGCGCGGCCGCGCAGCACGATGTCGAACTCGTAGGCCAGCGCGAACATCGGCGTGGTGCGTTCCAGGCTGAACCGGGACACCAGCCGCTCGCGCGCCGCCGGGTCGGGGATCGAGCCGAGCACCGGGTCGTACGGGATCAGGGGGTCGTCCGGAAAGTACATCTGGGTGACCAGGCGCTGGGTGAAGGCGCGCCCGAACAGCGAGAAGTGGATGTGTGCCGGCCGCCACGCGTTGTGGTGGTTGCGCCACGGGTACGCCCCGGGCCTGATCGTGGTGAACTCGTAGCGGCCCTGCGCGTCGGTGAGCACCCGGCCCACGCCGGTGAAGTGGGGGTCGAGCGGGGCGTTCCAGTTGTCGACCGCGTGGCGGTAGCGGCCGGCGGCGTTGGCCTGCCACACCTCGACGAGGCTGTCGGGCACGGGCCGGCCGTCGGAGTCGAGGACCCGCCCGAACACGCGGATGCGCTGCCCCTGCGCCTCGCCGCCGTGCGACATCGTCAGGTCGTTGTCGCCGGGCTGGACCCGGTCGGCGCCGAGCAGCGGCCCGGTGATCTCGGTGAGGTGGTGCGGCAGCAGGACGAGGTCGTGCTTTGGCGCGCGCAGCCGCGTCGAGCCGTACTCGGGGCTGTCGAGCGGGGGATGCAGGCCGGCGGGGCGCCGGTACGACGGCAGGATGATCATGCGATTCCCTCCAGCACGACGGCGAGGCCCTGGCCCACGCCGATGCAGATGGCGGCCAGGCCGTACCCGCCGCCGCGCCGGTGCAGCCGCCACGCCAGCGAGCCGAGCAGGCGCGCGCCGGAGCAGCCCAGCGGGTGGCCCAGGGCGATGGCGCCGCCGCTGGGGTTGACCAGGTCGGGGTCGAGGTCGGGCCACTGCGCCAAACAGGCGAGCGACTGCGCGGCGAACGCCTCGTTCAACTCCACGGACGCCAGGTCCGACCAGCCGAGGCCGGCGCGGGCCAGCGCGGTGCGCGCCGCCGGTACGGGGCCGATGCCGAACAGGTGCGGGTCGACGCCGGCCGCCGCGCGCGACACGATGCGGGCC
>JAEZGP010000536.1 GCA_023437285.1 Actinomycetes bacterium
GTTCCGAGCCGGGCGGCGGCCTGCCACGGGCACGTACGGCGCCCGCTGTCGCCCGTACTCCCGCCGTGGGCCGCACGGACGACGGCCCGCCGCCGGACGAACCACCGTTCGACCCCGACTACGACAAGCCGGCCGGGGACCGGTTCTACGACGGGTTCGACCCAGGCGACGAGCCGCTCGACGACGAGACCGAGGCGAGCCTCGGCACCAGCGAGGAGCAGGCCCTGCGGCTGCTCGCGGAGAAGCTCGGCGCCGAGAAGATCAGCTAAAGACCGCCCATCAACGCGGCAAATCCGGACAATATCGGTATGGCCTATCCGCCTCCGGGCGGCCAGCCGGCGACGTACTACGCCACGCCGGTGCCGCCGTACGCCAACTGGTTCGTCCGCGCCGTCGGCTACATCGTCGACGACGTCCTCGTCTCCATCCCCGCGGTGTGCGGCGGATGCATCGGCCGGGTCACGGCCGACAGCGACGGCAACTTCTCCGGCCCGGGCGGCGTCATCGCCGTCCTGCTCAGCCTCGTGAGCCTGGGGCTGCTCATCTACAACCGGTGGTACCTCGGCGGCACCACCGGCCAGACGTGGGGCCGGCGGCTCATGGGTACCCGCCTGGTGGCCATCAGCACCGGGCAGCCGATCGGCATGCTCAAGGCGTTCCTGCGCGACCTGGCGCACATCGTCGACACGATCATCTGCTACATCGGCTGGCTCTTCCCGCTCTGGGACGCCAAGCGGCAGACACTCGCCGACAAGATCATGAAGACCGTCGTGCTGAAGGTCTAGGCTCAGGGGGACATCCCGCCCGACCTGAGGAGCGCACGTGCGTCCCGGAATGAACCCGCAGAAGCTCATGCTCCAGATGCAGCGCATGCAGCAGCAGATGGAGGCCGCCCAGGCCGAACTGGCCGAGACCGAGGTCACCGGCACCGCCGGCGGCGGTCTGGTCACGGTGACCGCGACGGCGTCCGGCGAGTTCCGCGGCGTGAAGATCGACCCGTCGGCGGTCGACCCCGAGGACGTCGAGACGCTGGAAGACCTGATCCTCGCCGCCATCCACAACGCGGCCGCCGCCGGCAAGGAACTCTCCGACGCCAAGCTGGGCCCGCTCACCAGCGGCCTGGGCGGCCTCGGCCTGCCCGGCTTCTGACGCCGATGTACGAGGGAGCCATCCAGGACCTCATCGACGAACTCGGCCGGCTGCCCGGCGTGGGCCCCAAGAGCGCCCAGCGGATCGCGTTCCACATCCTGCAGTCCGACAAGATCGACGTGACCCGGCTCGCCGCGGCGCTCACCCGGGTCAAGGAGCAGGTGCGCTTCTGCGACACCTGCTACAACGTGTCCGAGACCGAGCAGTGCCGCATCTGCCGCGATCCGCGCCGCAGCGACGAGCTGATCTGCGTCGTCGAGGAACCCAAGGACGTCGTCGCCATCGAGAAGACGGGCGAGTTCCGGGGGCGCTACCACGTGCTCGGCGGCGCCATCAACCCGCTCGACGGCATCGGCCCCGACCAGCTGCGCATCCGCGAGCTGATGGCGCGCCTGGCCAGCGGGTCGGTGAAGGAGATCATCCTCGCCACCGACCCTAACACCGAGGGCGAGGCCACGGCGACGTACCTGGCGCTGCTCATCAAGCCCATGGGACTTTCAGTGACGCGGCTGGCCAGCGGCCTGCCCGTGGGCGGCGACCTGGAGTACGCCGACGAGATCACCTTGGGCCGGGCCTTCGAAGGGCGTCGCGCCGTCTAAGGTGAGTGCCGTGAAGCTGCTGCACTCCGGGAAGGTACGCGACGTCTACCTCGACGGCGACGACCTCATCCTCGTCGCCTCCGACCGGGTCTCGGTGTATGACGTCATCCTGCCCACGCCGATCCCGGACAAGGGCAAGATCCTCACGCAGTTGTCACTGTGGTGGTTCGACCGGCTCGCCGACCTGCTGCCGCACCACATCATCTCGGCCACCGACGTCCCCGCCGAGTACGCCGGCCGCGCGGTGCGGTGCAAGCGGCTGGAGATGGTACCCATCGAGTGCGTGGCGCGCGGCTACCTGACCGGCGGCGGCCTCGCGGAATACCGGGCCGGCGGCAAGGTGTCGGGCGTCGCGCTGCCCCCCGGGCTCGTGGACGGCTCCGCGCTGCCCGAGCCCATCTTCACGCCGTCGACTAAGGCCCCCATGGGTATGCACGACCAGCCCATGACGTACGACCAGGTGGTCGACAAGGTCGGCGCGCAGATGGCGGCCGACCTGCGCGGGATCACGCTCGCGGTCTACCGGCGCGGGTCCGCGATCGCCGCCGAGCGCGGCGTCATCATCGCCGACACCAAACTCGAGCTGGGGTACTCGTCGGACGGCGCGCTGACCCTCGGCGACGAGGTGCTGACCCCGGACTCGTCCCGGTTCTGGCCGGCCGACGAATGGTCACCGGGCCGCCCGCAGAACTCGTACGACAAGCAGATCGTCCGCGACTGGGCGGCCGGCACCGGCTGGGACAAAACGGCCCCCGGGCCCGAGGTCCCCGACGAGATCGTCGACCGTACCCGGGCCCGCTACGTGGAGCTCTACGAACGCATCACGGGCGAGACCTGGCGCTGAGCCGCGGTCGTCAGCCGGGCGGCCGCCGTCGCGGCGCTCAGCCCTCCGGGCGGTGAAGGGCCGCGACCGCGATCGTGTGGATCGCGTCGATGTCCTTGATGTCGGCCAACTGCGAGCGCGCGCCGGTCACCGTGTACCACTCGTCCGCGTCCTTGTACTGGACGCGGACGACCACGTTGAGCGCGTCGTCAACCTCGGTGCGCACCGTCAGGTCGCCGGTCACGACGCCGACCTCGTCGGTCATCACGCCGCCCGGTCCCGGGACGATGTCACTCACCCGCTGCTCTGCCATGCGCTCACTCTCCCATCGTCCGGGGACGCGCGTCAGCAGGTTGCGAGCATGTCCTCCAGGGCCGACTTCTCCTTGGCGGTCACCGTCAGCTTCCAGTAGGACTTCACGGTTACCCAGTCGATCGCGTACTGACACCAGTAGTCCTGGGCCGGCGGCTTCCACGTCGACGGGTCCTGGTCACCCTTGGAGCGGTTGGTGCTGGCCGACACGGCGATCAGCTGCGGACGCTCCATGTCGTTGGCGAAGTCGCCGCGCTTGTCATCGTCCCACTCCCACGCACCGGCGCGCCAGGCGGCGGCCAGCGGCACGATGTGGTCGATGTCGAGGTCCCCCGGGTCGGTGAAGTCCTTGCCGTCGTAGACGCTGTGCCACGAGCCCTCTGTGATCTTGCAGTCGGCGGTGGCCTTCACGCCCTTGCCGTCGCGCTTGAGGACCGCGTCGCGGGTGTCGCAGCCGCCGCCCTGGCCGCTCCAGTGCGGGAACCGGCTGCGGCTGTAGCCGGACATCGAGTGCCACTCGGCGACCTTGAGCTGCGTGAGCATGCCGCGCGCCGCACCGGCCGCACCCGAATCCGGCTTGGTGCTGTTGCTGCCGCCGCCCCCGCTGCCGTTGTTCTGGGAGGGGGTCGGCGTTTCGATGTCGCAGCTGCCAGCGGTCAGCAGCAGTCCACAAACGAGGGAGGCGAGAATGACGCGGAGGGGTGAACGCACGCAGACAGCATGCCCTGTGCGTGCGACAGGAACCAGGCGTCCGGCCAGGAGCGCCCGGGTGTTTCGCTCCCGTTATGGCGTTATGCACGGCATGCGGGGCGGAAGCCCGACACAACCGGGTCAGTGCGTCCGCACCGAGCGGTACGCCCGCAGCGCCGGAACGAGACCGCTCAACAGGCCGACGAGAAGCGTCAGCGCGACCGTCTTGCCGTAGACGGCGACCGGCACCGCGAGGTCCGTCAGTCGGACCTGAGGGATCCGGTTGAACCAGTTCGGATCGAGGAACGTCGCGAACCAGCCCAGGCAGACCGCCGCCACGCCGACGACGAGCGCCGTACACAGGTTCTCAATCAGCGCGATCGCACCGACCGCCGGTCGGGTAGCGCCGAGCGCGCGCAACGTGGCGAACTGCGGCGCGCGCACTTCCACGAACGCGGTGGACACGATGGCGACCGCCACGCCGCCCAGCACCAGGACGATGAGAGCAAACCGGCTGCCGTCCCGCTTCTGCTGTTCGAGCACGGGCCGGAACTGGTTTGTCAGGTCGATGCGCTGCGTGCCGCCCACCGTGGTGCCGACCGTGGCCGCGGCCATGCTGAGCAGGCCCGAGCTGTCCGCACACCGCTGCCCGGTGCACCGCCAGAAGAGCTGGACGGGTTGCGGGCCGGCGTGGACGAGATCAAGCAGGATCTGGTTGCCCAACGCGTCGGCCGCCAACGACTTGTTCGGCTCCTCGTACGTGCCGAAGATCGGGACATCGGCGACCGCGATCCGGGCAATGTTTGCGCTGCTCGAGGCGCGCTCCGGCGGCGCGCCGGCCGCGGCGCCGCCCGGCCCGGCCGACGCCTGCGCCCCGCCGTTGTCCGGATCGGCAGAGTTCGACCCGCCGGCATCACCGGTCGCCGTACTGCCCTGCCCCACGATGTCGGAGGCGTTGACCAGGATGGTCGCCGCCTGCGGACCCGGGAACTGTAGGCGGGCGGCGGTCGCCTGCTCCAGCATCAGGGCGGCGCCCAGCCGTCGGTTACTGCTCACGCTGCGCCACACGTCGCTGTCCGGGATGGACGGTGTGAGCAACCGCCAGTCCGGCGAGACGAGGCGCAGGCTCAGCGGCGTGGCGATGGCCGGGTCCGAGATGGCGTTGACCCGCACATATCCCTGTAGATCAACGGCGGTCGCGGGGCGGAACCACGGGTAACTGGAGCCGATCTCGGCGAGGCGTTCGTTGAACCGGTGCAGTTCGGCGGTCGTCAGCGAGGTGTCCAGGGTGGCCCGGTACGTCTCGGCGTACCCGTAGACGGCGGCGCCGTAGGTCTGAACGGCGGCGGTGGAGGCGGCCGCGGCCAGGGCGGTGTACAGCTGCACGCCCACGGAGACGAGCAGGATGGTGCCGAAGACCGCGTTGCGCCGCCAGTTCGCCCGGAACTCGCGGAGGGACAACGACAGGACGCGAATCACCGGGCATCCGATCCTGCGAGCGCCGGCCGGGCCTCGGAGATCGAGCCGTGTTCCAGGTAAACCCGACGGTCGCACCGCTCAGCCACCGCGTCGTCGTGCGTGACGATGACGAGTCCGGCACCCAGCTCGGTCACCGCGCCGAGCAGCAGGTCAATGATCGACTCGGCGGTGTCCGCGTCGAGCGCGCCGGTCGGTTCGTCGGCCAGTACGAGGGCCGGCCGCTTGACGAGCGCGCGGGCGATGCCGACCCGCTGCTGCTCGCCGCCGGAGAGCTGACTGGGGCGCGAGCGGTGCCGGTCTGCCAGCCCCACCTCGTCGAGGACGGCCCGTGCGGCGCTGCCGCACTGGCGCAGCCGGATACCGGCGAGCACTGCGGCGTACTCGACGTTCTGCGCGGCCGTGAGGCTCGGGAGCAGGCGGAAGTCCTGGAAGACGAAGCCGATCGACCGGGCGCGGAGTTCGGAACAGCGGCGGTCGCCTGATCGGCGCACGTCGACGCCGAGGAGGCGGTGCTCCCCGGCGTCGAACGCGGTGAACAGGCCGAGTGCGCGCAGCAGCGTCGACTTGCCGGCGCCGGAGCGACCGCGAACGGCGACCGACTCGCCGGCGTGCACCGTCAGATCGATCCCGCTCAGCACGCGCAGGTGCTCGCCGGTGGGCAGGGTGAAGGCCTTCGCGGCCCCCTTGACCTCCACGACGGGTTCGTCAGCCATCGAAATCCGACTCCAGCGGGTAAAGCAGCACCGTGGTGCCGCTGTCCACGCCGTGGACCTCCACGTACGCGTCATCCGCCTCGCCGAGGGTGACATCGACGGTGGACCGGCTGCCGTCCGTTCCGAGCACCACTACCTGGCCCTGCCCCTCCCGACCGCGAACGGCCGACCGGGGCAGCGTCGGCACCTTGGATTTCTTGGCGGTCACGAACACCACGACCGCGCCGAGTCCGGCGAACGCCTTGACCGACGAGGGCATCGCCGCGAAGACGGTCACGTCGCCGCTGTCCTTGGCGTACACGATCTCCTCGTACGTGGCCTTGAATCCGGCCGGCCCGCCGACCAATTGGGCGCGGCCGGACTGAGGGGGCTTCACGAAGTTGAAGAGCACGGACTTGTCCTGTACGGGCAGGCGAATATGCAGGCCCTTGCGCTGGATGCTGCCGACCGTCTCGCCCGACCGAACGTCCCGGGCGTCGCGGCCGCTGATCACCCCGGCAACCGGCGCCCGGACGGTGGTGGTCCTGGTTGACGTGCACCGCACCTCGGGATCCGACCCGGTGGACGCCCCGGCACCGGGCGGGCCGGTCGGCGCCGCCGTGCCGCTCGGCGCCGCCGTGCTGGTTGGCGCCGGCAGCGTGGCGTACGCCAGGCAGGTACGGATGGTGCCGACCGTGGCGCCCTTCGCGACCGTACGCCCGTCCGCGACCGAGGACGAGGGGGTGAAGGCGCCCGACGCGGAGGCGCGTACTGGGACCGGGTCGTAGGCCTCGACGGTGCCCTCGAGACGTACCGTCTCGTAGATGTCGCGCGCCTGGACGGTCGTTGTCGCGGCGCCGGCCATCGGGCTCACCGGAACGCCCGCCGACCCGCCGGCCGGTGAGCCGGACGGGCCGCTGCAGGCCGTCGCGAGAAGCGCCACGATCAACGACATCGGCCCGAGGATCCGCCGGGGAAGGCACACCGGCCGGGTCACGTGCCGCATGTTATTTCGGGAAGCCCTTCGCGCAGTCGTTCGCCGTCACGAACTGACTGGCCATGCTGATCTCGCCCAGCTTGGCGTCGGCCACGATCCGGGTCAGCATCGGAGCGAGGCCGGGGTCGCTGACCGATGTCAGCACGGAGACGGCCTTGTCGACCGACCGCTGCGCCTTCACATCGTCGATCAGTTGCAGCGTCCACGCGCAGACGTTCCAGATGCCCACTGTGCTGACCGCGTCCTCGGGCAGGTAGCGGGTGTCCTTCGCGCCGGCCTCCATGAATTTCCAGACATCTTCAGGGCTCATTGTGTACGCCGGCGGCCAGGTCACCTTGCTATTGGCATCCACCAGCAGCGGCAAGAAGGAATCTCTGTTCGTAGCCGCACCACGGTTGGGCGCCTGCTTCTCCTTTTCGGCACCATCTGACGGATTCTCGACGCTCTCGGCGCCCTTACCGGGCTCGCTGCTGCCGCTTTGCTTCGGTGAATCTGAGCAGCCGCCAAGTGCGGCCAACGCTACGACGGCCACAGCCGCGACAATTCGGGCCCGCATGTTTCTGGTCACTATGGTTCCCAATCTCCCGTGACCGCGGTGCGCGGATCGCCCACCGACGGCATTGAGTCCACTGTGTAGTGCGGCGCGCACGGCGTCCTGTGGCGCCCCGCCGAGGGTCGCGGGTGCAGAGCCCGCGTTGGTCTATATAAACCAACGTCGTCCCTGCACCCGCGAGTCTAACTGTCGACTTTGGTGGTGCCTACGCCCAGCTGTAGTTCCAGAACGTGGTCCCTCTGAACGATCCGGTGGCGGTGTACCCCCGGTACTGAATCCGCAGGCACGTGCCGGCCAGGAAGTCCGTGCCGAGGGTGCGGTAGCCCGTGCCCGGCGCGATGTTGTACTTGATCGAGCCGACCACGCTCGCGTCGGTGCACTTGCGCCACCGCATGTCCACGGAGATCCCGGCGTCGTTGGTGAACGCGATGTCGTCGCCGTTGTGGTTCTGCACGTACTGCGTCGAGCCGTTGGTGAAGGTCGAGATGCTGGTCGCGGTGCCGCCCGTGCCGAAGCTGTCCGCCGACGCCGGCGTGCCCGACGTGATGAGCACCGTGAAGATGGTGGCGACTGCGACCGCGGCGGCCGCCAATCTCTTTTTGATCACTTAACACTCCCCGTGTTTTAAGTTGGTTCGACAGCGTGGATCTTTGTGGCTAGCCGTCGCCAACGCTACGTATCGAAAGACCCTGATAGCAATGTCGCAAAGGGAGGTTGGCACTCGGGCGCCATGCGTCAATCAGAACTCGGTAGGCGCGTGCACAAAGGCGACCATGTCGCGTGGCGTAGAGAGCGGGATCACTCTCGAACAGGTGGTGAATCGTTTGACATCGCTCGTTGAGCGACCCACGATTGGGGAGCGGTTCCAGCACTGAGAGTGGTAACCGCAGTACGCCTACGGGGAGGCGCCTTGTCCACCAATTCTCTCAGCGAAGACGAACGCGCAATTCTGCGGTTGCTGCGCAGCGACCTGAGCGACTCTGAGATCGCCGCCGTGCTCTTCATCGGCCGAAGGACCGTGCAGCGTCGCCTGAAATCTCTCATGGACCGGGCCGGTGCGAAGAACAGGTTCGCCCTGGGCGAGTACGCTGCCCGCTCCGGTTGGCTCCCGGATGACCGGCGGCCGGGTGCCAACGCCGTCCGATCCGACATGCTGGCCGCGGACGTCGAGTTCGGCTGACCGGCCCGGCCCGCGCTGACGTGTGCGAGTCTCCGGTACGTGGTCTTCCCGCATGAGGGGCCACGTACCGGAGACTGCTCACGACCTAGCCGCGGGTGCCGCGATTGACGGCCGAGGCGACCGCGCGCAGCGACGCGGTGACGATGTTCGCGTCGATGCCCACGCCCCAGTACGTCTCGCCGTTGACCTCGCACTCCACGTACGCGGCGGCCTGCGCGTCCCCGCCGGACGACATGGCGTGCTCGGCGTAGTCCAGCACGCGGACCGAAATGTCCACGTCGGACAGCGCGTTCACGAACGCGTCGATGGGACCGTTGCCGACGCCGCTGAGCTGCCCGGTCGGGCCGCCCTCGGCGACCAGCTCCACCTTGCCGTCGACGGTCGCCGCCGAGTACGTCGACACGGCCACGGTCGGGTCGACCTGGTGGTCCACCAGGTATTCCGTGGAGAAGATGCGCCACATCTCGGCCGGCAGGACCTCTCCGCCCTCGTCGTCGGTGTGCCGCTGCACCACGCCGGAGAACTCGATCTGCAGCCGGCGCGGCAGGTCGAGGTTGTGCTCCTCCTTCATGATGTACGCGACGCCGCCCTTGCCGGACTGCGAGTTGACCCGGATCACGGCCTCGTACGAGCGGCCCACGTCCTTGGGGTCGATCGGCAGGTACGGCACGCCCCAGGTGAAGTCCGACACCGGCGTGCCGGCCGCCTCGGCGTCGCGGCCCAGCCAGTCGAAGCCCTTCTTGATGGCGTCCTGGTGCGAGCCGGAGAACGACGTGTAGACCAGGTCGCCGGCGTACGGGTGGCGCTCGTGGACGGGCAGTTGGTTGCAGTACTCGACGGTCCGCTTGATCTCGTCGATGTTGGTGAAGTTGATCTGCGGGTCGACGCCCTGGGAGAACAGGTTCAGGCCCAGGGTGACCAGGTCGACGTTGCCGGTGCGCTCACCGTTGCCGAACAGGCAGCCCTCGATGCGGTCGGCGCCGGCCAGCAGGCCCAGTTCGGCGGCGGCCACGCCGGTGCCCCGGTCGTTGTGCGGGTGCAGGCTCAGGATCACCGAGTCGCGCCGGGGCAGGTTGCGGTGCATCCACTCGATCGAGTCCGCGTACACGTTCGGGGTGGCCATCTCCACCGTCGCCGGCAGGTTGATGATCAGCGGCCAGTCGGGGGTCGGGTCGATCACGTCGATGACGGCCGAGCAGATCTCCAGGGCGTACGACAGTTCCGTGCCCGTGTACGACTCCGGCGAGTACTCGTAGAAGATCTGAGTGTCCGGCGTGTGGATCTCGGCGTACTTCTTGCACAGCCGCGCGCCGCTCGTCGCGATGTCGGTGATGCCGTCCTTGTCCAGCCCGAACACCACGCGCCGCTGCAGCACCGATGTCGAGTTGTAGAAGTGCACGATCGCCCGCTTGGCGCCGCGCAGCGACTCGAAGGTCCGGTCGATCAGGTGCTCCCGGCACTGCGTCAGCACCTGGACCGTCACGTCGTCCGGGATCAGGTCTTCCTCGATCAACTGCCGGATGAAGTCGTAGTCGGTCTGGCTGGCGGCGGGGAACCCGACCTCGATCTCCTTGTAGCCCATCTGCACCAGCAGCATGAACATGCGCCGCTTGCGTTCCGGCGACATCGGGTCGATGAGGGCCTGGTTGCCGTCGCGCAGGTCCACGGCACACCAGCGCGGCGCCGTTGTGGTCACCCTGGTCGGCCAGGCGCGATCCGGCAGATCAACATCAAAAACTTGGTGGTACGGCTGATAGCGGTGTACGGGCATGGTGCTCGCTACCTGCCGCGCGATGGGGTCGTTCGTGGCCATGGTGAGTGCTCCTCAGTCGCAGACGTCGGCGTGATCAATTCGGATGAGATCAAACTGACCGGCCGCGCGACTCACACGGAGACGCTCAGGCGTGGCGCGCAGAAACACCGCGACGAGGTGCCGGCCTTCGCGCCGGGATGTTCCCCGGGGCTGCTAAGCCTCGTCGCGGCGCATAAGAAGGAGGAGCGCCTGACACATAGCGCTCCCGACAATACACGCTCCTCAGGTGCCGCACACCCGGGGCGTCGCCGGCCCGGCCCCCGGCCGGCGGCTACGGCTGCGGGGTCGTGCCCGGGGTCGGCGACGGCGGGGGCGGTGGGGCGGCGACCGACAACGGACCCCCGGGGACGATCGGCGCGGGCAGGGCAATGGAGCCCGGCGCCGGGTCGGGGCTGCCGACGAGGGTCAGCGTGCCGAACGACGTACGGGCCGCGGTGAGGGTGCCGTCGGCCGCGTAGCAGTAGATGCCCGGATCGACCGGGGACGCGAGCGCCGCCGAGTTCGACTCGATGGAATAGCAGGTGCCGGTCGCCTTCTCCAGCCGCTGGGCCAGGTCGACGGAGAACGGGGCCGCCGGGTCGAGCAGGACGTCGATCCAGTCGGTGAAGATGCGCTGCACCTTGGGGTCCGTGCCGTTGGTGAGCTTCTTGACCTTCACACAGCCGGGGGTGACGCGGGGCGCCGCCGGGTCGGCGGCGGAGGCGGCCGCCGGGCCGAGCGCGCACTGGAACAGGCCGGCGGTCGAGCGGAACACGGCGGCGTCGGCGTACCCGCCGAGCAGGCCGCCGGG
>JAEZGP010000437.1 GCA_023437285.1 Actinomycetes bacterium
ACTGGTACGTGCCGGTGAAGAACCGGTCGACCGGCCGGATGGCGATGGGCGTGGGCGTGTCCAACAGCACGACCGGTCCGTTCACCGACGCCAACGGGCGGCTCTACCTCTACACAGCACACGACGAGGACGGCTCCACCTACTTCACCATGCGCGACTGGCGGGTCTACTCGACCGTCGACATGGTCAACTGGACCGACCACGGCTCGCCGATGAGCCTGACCACGTTCAGTTGGGCGAGCGCGGACGCGTGGGCCGGCCACGTCGCGTACCGCAACAACAAGTTCTACTGGTACGTGCCGGTGAAGAACCGGTCGACCGGCCGGATGGCGATCGGCGTGGGCGTGTCCAACAGCCCGACCGGCCCGTTCACCGACGCCATCGGGCGGCCGCTCGTGGAGAACGGCGAGATCGACCCCAACGTCATGATCGACGATGACGGCCAGGCGTACCTGTACTGGGGCAACCCGAACCTGTGGTACGTGCGCCTGAACAACGACATGATCTCGTACTCGGGCAGCCCGACCCAGATCCCGCTCACCACGGCCGGCTTCGGCTCCCGAGCAGGCAACACGAGCCGGCCCACCCTCTACGAGGAGGGTCCCTGGGCATACAAGCGCAACGGCCAGTACTACATGGTGTTCGCGGCGGAGTGCTGCTCGGAGTTCATCGGGTACTCCACGGCGCCGGGGCCGACCGGCCCGTGGACCTACCGGGGAACGATCATGCCGCGGCAGGGCGGCAGCTTCACGAACCACGCCGGCATCGTGGACTTCAACGGCGGGTCGTACTTCTTCTACCACAACGGCGCGTTGCCGGGCGGTGGCGGTTTCACCAGGTCGGTGGCCGTGGAGAAGTTCACCTACAACGCCAACGGCACCATCCCGACGATCAACATGACCACGACGGGTCCGCCGCAGGTCGGCGCGCTCAATCCGTACGTGCGCCAGGAGGCGGAGACCAACGCCTGGGCGTCCGGGGTGGAGACCGAGCCGGCCAGTGAGGACGGCATGAACGTCGGCTTCATCGACAACGGCGACTACCTAAAGGTCAAGGGGGTCGCGTTCGGCGGCGGGGCGACGTACTTCACCGCCCGGGTGGCCTCGGCCACCAGCGGCGGCCGCATCGAGGTGCGGCTCGACAGCACCAGCGGCCCGGTGGTGGGCACGTGCACCGTGGCGGGCACCGGCGGCTGGCAGACCTGGGCCAACGTCGGCTGCTCGGTCAACGGCGCGACCGGTACGCGCGACCTGTACCTGCGCTTCACCGGCGGCAGCGGCAGCCTGTTCAACCTCAACCACTGGCAGTTCACCCCGCTGGCCAGCGCCAACATCCTCACCAACGGGGACATGGAGGCCGGCACGACGGGCTGGTCGGTGTTCGGCGCCGGTACGGTCACGTCGAACACCAGCGTCGTGCGCGGCGGGTCGAGGTCGCTGGCGATCACCGGTCGGACCGCGTCGTGGAACGGCCCCAGCCAGGACGTCACGTCGAGGCTGACCAGCGGCCGCAGCTACTACACCAACGCGTGGGTGCGCTCGCAGAGCGGTACGCCCAGCGCGAAGGTGACCCTGGCGCTGACGGCCAACGGGACCACCAGCTATGTCTCGCTGACCCCGGCGACGGCGGTGAACTCGAGCGGCTGGACGCTGCTGTCGGGTACGACCCCGGTGTCGTGGACCGGCACGCTGTCCAACGCCAGGGTGTACGTCGAGACGGCGGCTGGTACGGACAGCCTCTATCTCGACGACGTCTCGATCCAGTGACCCGGGCGGCGCGTGAACATCGACGACCTTTTGTTGACAGTTTTCTGCCCGACGAGGACACTCCTTGCATTGTGTCGGTTCCTCCCCGGGGGGTAGGGCCGGTGCATGCATGGGGCTGCCTGCACAAGCGACCGGCAGGCGTTTCCGCCCGCGTGGGGTCGATCGGTGGACGCGGCCCCACGCGGGTGCACAATCGTCGGCGTGACAGCCGTGAAGCCGTGGCGCTGGGTCGTACGGGTCGGTCTGGGCGTGCTGAGCGCGCTGCACCTGTGGTGGGGCGCCTGGGCGATCGTCAACCCGCGCGGCTTCTTCGACACGTTCCCCGGCTTCGGCCGCCGGTGGACCGCGGCGTACCCGCCGTTCAACGAGCACCTCGTCAGCGACCTCGGCGCGATCTTCGTGACCCTCGGCGTCCTGCTCGGGCTCGCCGCGATCGTCGACGACGGCAAGGTCACCGCCGTGGTGCTCGCCGGCGCGGTGACGTTCGGCGCGCTGCACCTGGCCTTCCACGTCACCCACCACGGCACGCTCACCGGCGCCGACCTCAGCCTGAGCCTCGCCAGCCTCGTGCCGGGCGTCCTGGCCCCGATCGCGTTGCTCGTGACCGACCGGCTCGTCAGGCGTCGAGCACGAGATGCAGGCGCCGCGGCGCCACCCTGACCCGCAGCCGCTGGCCGAACGCCAGCGCCAGATGGTCGGCCTCCACCCCGTCGGCGAAGACCACCTGCGACTCCGCCTCGCTGACCAATTCCAGCTCCTCATCGCCCCGGATCAGCCCGGACGTCAGCCGCACGCCCGTACCCGGCGACGGCCACGCCTCCCGGACGAACCAGCACAGGGCGGCCTCGTCGGGCCCCGGCAGCGCCGGCGCGTCCGCCCGCTGACGGGAGATGGAGGCCGTCCAGCCGGTCGCGCCGGTGCCCGTACTCACGATGACGCCCGACGACGAGTGCCGCTCGTCGCCCGCCGCCGGGTCGCGCAGCGTGTACCGCGACGACTGGTGCGTCGGGTGGCCGAAGTAGATCTCATTGAGCCCGAGCAGCTCCTGTCCATCGTCCAGCGTGGCCCCGACCATGGTGCGCCGTTGCAGGCCCGCCCGCCCGGCGACCGCCGCCCGCAGCAGCGCGGCGACGGACGCCGGCTGGTGGCGCACGAGGACCCCCGCGTTGCGGCCCGGCTCCGGGTCGACGCCGACGACCGGCTGCCCGTCGAGGTACTTCGCCACGTTGGCGACCAGCCCGTCCTGTCCGACGGCGACGACCACGTCCTCGGGGGCGAACAGGAACCGGGGCAGGTCAGCCCGCGACACGTGCCCGCGCCGCCAGTCGGCCGGGATCGCCCCACCCACCGCGGTCAGCGCCGCCTGCAACGCCTCGTGCCGCGCGTCGACCTCGTCGAGCGAGCGGCCGCGCTCGCGCAGGAAGTACGCCGCCGCCGCGCGGGTCCCGTGCCGCCCGCGCAGCTCGGTGAGCTCGGACGGCCGGGCCACCACGACGACGCGCGGCGCGAGCGTACTCATCGTTCGGCGTCGCCGGTGAGCTTGGCGACGAGGCCCGTGACCACGTCGGGTGTGACCGTGAGCTGCCCGATCGACGGCAACTGACCCGCCAGCTCCTTGAGTGCCAGAGCCTGGAGTACGCCCGCCGGCAGCTCCGCGTACGCGGCCAGCTTGGCCGCCTCCGTCTCCGCCTCGGCCAGGCCCACGGCCCGCCGCCCGGCGGCCTGCGCCTCCAGCTTGACCCGCTGGGCCTCGGCGTCGGCGGCGG
>JAEZGP010000551.1 GCA_023437285.1 Actinomycetes bacterium
CCGCCGCCCTGCTCGCCGAGTGCGGTCACCGGGTCGGTGAGGCAGAGGCGCACGAGTTGCTGGGCGACGCGGTCGGTGGCACCGCGCGGGTCGAGGCCCGGCGCACGGCGCTGCGGCTGTTCGAGGCCGCCGACTCCCACCAGGCGGCCCGGGTGCGCGCGCTGCTCGACTGCCAGCCGACGTAGTCGGTCAGACAGGCGTCACAGCGGTCCACGATGGACGGCGCACCGGCCAGACTGACGCGATGCCGCTCAACTGCACGGTGATCGTGCTGGACGTCAACGGCACGCCGGTCCCCGGCGCGCAGGTCGCGGTCGGCGCGCAGCGCGGGGCCACCGACCAGGCCGGAACGTGGGCCACCACGCTGGCCGACCCGACCGCCACCCCCCTCATCCAGATCACCCACCCGAACTACGTGCCGGAAAACCAGGCGTACGCGGGCGACATGCGCACCGCGACCGGCATGAATCCGCTGTTCTTCCGGGCGGTGGCCGGCGAGAATGTGACGCTGACCGTACGGCTGGGCCGGCTGGACACGGTGCCCGGGCGGGAGTTCAGCCCGGACGAGATCAAGTCCATCCTGGGCGACAAGGGGGCCCGGGACGCCCACGCCGCCCTGCTGTGGAAGTGGCCCGGCAACCCGCAGGTCCACACGTACGCCGGGCATTGGAACACGACGCGGACCGTGTGGCGCGCCGCGGCCGTGCCCCTCGCGGCGACCGCGCCGGTCGATCCGCCCACCGGCTGGGCACGCTTCGTGCACGACAAGGTCGACGTCAACATCGCGGCGTACGGCCGGTTCTACTGGCTGCTCTACCCGGGGCAGGGCAGCGCGCCGCAACACCTGGTGGCGGTGTGGGCGCCGCACCTCAACAGCCCGACGCCGCTGCCGGCGCTGGACTTCGTCATGTTCTACAGCCCGCACACCGCCGAATACACCAAAACCTACCCGTACGGGCTGGTCGGGTCGACGACGCCGATCCAGCAGTACTTCGAGCTGGGCAAGAAGTACCTGCTCGACGAGTTCTACTACATCTTCGAGCTGCTCGCCTGGCGCAACCGGTCGGTCGTCGTCATGCCGATCTGCAACCACGGCGACTGGGGGCCGTGGGGGTCCGGCGAGGCCGTGTACCGGCTGCTGCGCGAGGTGTCGCTGTTCCTGCACCGGCAGGCGCGCACGAGCAACCTGGGCATCCGGCCGGCCGACGCGAACAGCCCCGAGGAGCTGGCCGGCCCGAACCTGCGGCGGTTCGGCATCGGCCTGCACGCGACCGACTTCGGCGCGATCCCGGCCGTCGGCAAGGTCGCCGTCAGCGGGTTCAGCACGGGCATCGCGCCGGTCAAGACGCTGATGAGCGACGCCAACTGGAACACCGGCCTCGGCTCGGCCCTGTGGGGCGTGCCGACCGGCGCGGGCGCCGACAACCCGCAGGCGCTGTGGGCGGCCGCGTGGCGCGAGCTGTGGGACATGGACGGGTTCCACCCGGCGACCGGCGGCTGGCGGCCGTACCTGGACCTGTTGCAGCGCTGGTTCGGCGCGGACGGCACCCGGGTGGTGCGCAGCTACCACTCGACGGGCCGGGTGCCGCCAGACCCGCTCACCGACCCACACCCGGTGTTCACGGCGCTGCGCGGCGGCGGCCTGGACGCGGACGTGCCCTCGCCGCCCACGAGCGGGGCCCTATGGGCGCGGTTCCTGCAGAACCGCCGGTGGACCAGCATGCGGATGTCGGACTCGTACGTGGCGCCGGGTCCGGGCGGCGAGCAACCGTCCTTTCTGGATGCCCACCACACGATGGCGCGGATCGCGTTCGCGCACGCGGCATCGGTCACCACGGTAGGAAGGACTCAACCGTAACGGTGCCGTCCGTATCGGATTAGCGACCAGGTGTCACCCGAACCGGGTCGGGTCGTCTTTCATGAGGCCCACGCTCTCCCCCACCCGCGCACCGGAGGCAGGTATGCCGTTTCAGGTGACGTTCACCGACGCCGCCCCGTTCCCCGCCATCCCCGGCGGTACCCACGCGCTGTGGCGCTACCGGGTGACCATCGACGGTCAGGTCACGGGCCGCATCGGGCTCGGCTTCAGCAAGCTGCTCGACATCCGCGACCCGGCGAAGTTCCCAGCGACGGACGCGCTGCGGGGCATGACCGTGGCGGTGACGTCCGGCGCCGTCCAGTACGTGATCGCCGACGCCTCGAAGGTCAAGGGCGGCCGCGTGGAGATCGCCTTCGTCGCGCCGAAGGCGACCGACCAATTCACCGCCGTGACGCTCGTGTCCGTGCCGCCCGTACCCGCGGCGACCGGCGACGGCGCCCCGCCCGTGGTGACCCCCAAGGCGCTGCTGTTCAGCCTCACCCCGGACGGTACGGCCAACCTGAGCCAGGTGCTGCCCGGCCCGGCGGCCCGCGTCGAGTCGGCGTCCGTGGTCCCCAACGGCGTCCTGCCGTACGCGTCGGAGCCGTTCGGGGTCTACCAGCCGCTGGTGGGCTGGCGCTCGGCGCTCAACCACGAGAACTTGACGGCCGCCACGGCCAGCCGGTTCCGGCGGGCGGTCGACCTGGTGGGCGGCGCCGCGCCGGCCCTGCCGCCCGCCCCCGCACCCGCGCCGACTCCCACCCCTGACCCGGTCGGTCCCGCGC
>JAEZGP010000580.1 GCA_023437285.1 Actinomycetes bacterium
CCGCCGCCCTGACCCGGCGCGACGTTGCCGCCGCGGCCACCGGCGCCGCCGCCCGGTGCGGGCGAGCTTGGCACGATGATCCGGCTGCCGGGGTCCCCGCCCGCCGCGATAATCATCTCGATCTCCCAGGGCAGGCGCTGCTGGAAGGTGTAGCCCTTGTACCAGCCGCAGCGGCAGTCGCGCGCGCTGGCCCAGTCGGCGCGGTCCACGTGGGACAGCCGCTCGACGGACATCGCGGACAGTACCGTGAACTCGCCGTCGGCGCGGGTCTGCGCGACGGGGCCGTCATGTGCCATAGCCGGCGTGGCGATACCACCGACGATCGCCGCGGCGAGCGCGAACGCACCCGTGGTTCTCATCCGAATCCTCACTTTCCGGTGGATCAGTCAATCCTCTGGGGTTATCGGATGATTGGGCGCATTGGATGTGGGCACCCTCGCGCAAAGTTGAAACCGCCGCGCGGACAATCGGCCAGGCAGCACGAATAGTCCTTCGTCAAAACCCGCGCAACCACCCGTCCGGAGTGTGCGTACCGTTAAGGGATGACGAACGAGATCCCGGTCGACCAGTTGCCCACCACCGAGGACGAGTGGCGTGCCCGGTTGAACCCGGAGGAGTTCCGGGTGCTGCGCCAGGCCGGCACCGAACCCGCCTGGACGGGCGAGTACGTGAACACCCACACGCCCGGCACGTACGCCTGCCGCGCCTGCGGCGCGCGGCTGTTCTCCAGCGAGACGAAGTTCGACTCGCACTGCGGCTGGCCGTCGTTCGACGAGGCCCTGCCGGGCACGATCCGCTACATCGAGGACCGCTCGTACGGGATGGTGCGCACCGAGGTGCGCTGCGCGCGCTGCGACTCGCACCTGGGGCACGTGTTCTACGGCGAGCGCCAGACGCCGAAGGACACCCGGTACTGCATCAACTCCGTCAGCGTGCGGTTGAACCCCGACGCGTGACGGCGCTACCGCGCGGCCTTACGTCGCCTGGGCGGACCCCGGGCGGCGAACCGCGCCCTCGACCGTACGGATCAGCAGCTTGAGCATGGCGTGCCGCGAGGTTCCGCGGTCGGACATGTAGTGCCACGCGGCGTAGAGCTGCGTCCAGATGACGCTCTGCAGCCACTCGACGGGCAGCTCCGGATCGATGGTGCCGTCCTCGTAGCCGCGCTTGACCAGGCTGATGAAGCGCGGGTCGCAGGCTCCCTCCTCGGTCCACACCGCGTCGCCGATCAGCTGCGGGTCATTGAAGATGAGCGACAGCATCGCGCCGAGCTCGAAATACTCACCGACCAGGCGCAGCAGCGCGGCCGCACCGGTGCCCTCCTCCGTACGCGCCTCGGCCATGGCCCGGTCCAGCCGCGCCACCCCTTCGGCGTAGACGGCCTTGAGCAGGTCGGAGCGCTCCGGGAAGTAGCGGTGCAGGGTGGTACGACCGACCTCGGCCGCCTCGGCGATCTCGGCGAGGGTTGCCGCCGGATTCTGGCTGAGAACGTCGATGGCCGCGTCCAGGATCGCCTGGCGCGTGCGCGCCCGCACGCCCCGCACCGCCGGCTCCGTGACCATAGGGCGAGGCTAGCAGCCCCGTTATGGACGAACCTTGACGAGATTGGAACATGAGTGTTCCACTACGGGGCATGCGTGATTCTAACTGGGCGACTCTGGGTTCGTTCCTCGCGCCGCACCGGCGCGTACTCGTCGGCGGCTTCCTGCTCGGTCTCGTGGCGAACGCGGTGGGCCTGGCCACCCCCCTGGTCACCAAATGGGTCCTCGACTCGCTCGGCGGCGACGCCTCGCTCACGGCGCCCGTCGCCGCCCTGCTGGTCCTGGTCGTCGTCGGCGCGGCGATCTCGCTGTGGCAGTGGATCCTCATGGGCACGGTCGCCGAACGGGTCGTGCTGGACGCCCGGGTGTCCATGGCCCGCCGCTTCCTCGCGGCCACGGTCGGCGCCGTCACCCGCCAGCGCGCCGGGGAGCTGGTCACCCGGGTCACCTCCGACGCCGGGCTGTTGCACGGGGCCTCCTCCAGCGCGGTCGGTCTGGCCAACAGCTCGCTGGCACTGGTCGCCACGCTCGTCCTCATGGGCGTGCTCGACGTGACCCTGCTGCTGTGGACACTCGGCGCGGTGGCGGTCGTCGCGGCCGTGATGATCACCTTGCTGCCGCAGATCGGCAGGTCCCAGCAGGCCGCCCAGGAGGCCGTCGGCCGCCTGGGCGGCACGGTGGAGGGCGCCGTCCGGGCCATCCGCACCATCAAGGCCAGCCGGGCCGAGGCCCGCCAGACCTCCCGGATCGTCAGCGAGGCCGGCGAGGCCGCCGAGCACGGCCTGCGGGCCGCCCGCCGGACCGCGATCGTGTGGACCGTCGCCTGGACCGGCATCCAGCTGGCGGTGATCCTGATTCTGGCCATCGGCGCCTGGCGTGCCCAGCAGGGGCTGATCGAGATCTCCACGCTGATCGCGTTCCTGCTCTACGTCTTCCAGCTGATGGGCCCGATCACCCAGTTCACGGAGAACCTGACCGCACTGCAGTCGGGCGTCGCGGCCGCCGCGCGCATCCGGCAGGTCGACGCGTTCGAGGTGGAGGCGGCCACCGTGAGCGACCGGTCCGGCATACCGGTAGCGACGGCCGACGCGGTGCTCAGCCTCCGCGACGTCCACTTCCGGTACGCCCCGGACGCGCCGTTCGCGCTCAGCGGCATCGACCTGGACATCCCCCGGCGCGGCCACACCGCGATCGTGGGTCCGTCCGGGGCGGGCAAGACAACGCTGCTGTCGCTGATCCTGCGCTTCGTCGAGCCCGAGCGCGGCGAACTGCTCCTCGACGGCCGGCCGTACCAGGCGCACTCGCCCGCGGACATCCGCGCGCGGCTGGCGTACGTGGAGCAGGAGACCCCGGTGGTACCCGGCACCATCCGCGAGAACCTGCTCTTCACGCATCCGGACGCCAGCGAGGCCGAGATGCGCGCGGCGCTCGCCGCCGTGGACCTCGACGACCTGATCGACGGGCTACCCGACGGCGTGGACACCGTGCTGTCGGACACGGCTGTCTCCGGCGGCCAGCGCCAACGCGTCGCCCTCGCC
The DNA here is from genome assembly GCA_023437285.1 of Actinomycetes bacterium. Classification (GTDB taxonomy): domain Bacteria; phylum Actinomycetota; class Actinomycetes; order Mycobacteriales; family Micromonosporaceae; genus Luedemannella. Next base: position 3,080 of record JAEZGP010000580.1, read on the forward strand.
CGCGCCCTGTTGCGCGCGCCGGACGCTCTCCTGCTCGACGAGGCGACCGCCCAGGTCGACGGCCTCACCGAAGCCACCCTGCACGAGGCGATCCGCCGCCACGCGGCCGACGCGGCGGTCGTGACCATCGCCCACCGGCTGTCCACAGTGGTCGACGCGGACACGATCGTCGTCCTGGAGAACGGCCGGGTGCGCGCCCTTGGCACGCACGCCGACCTCCTGGCCACCGACGAGCTCTATCGCCGCCTGGTCGCCGCGCTCCGCATCGCCCACGACCAGGGTCCGGCGGCCGAGACGCCGCGGGCCGTGCTAGCCGGCTAGCCCCACCGTCACCACGGTGGGCAACGAACCCGCCACGACATCCGGGACGGCAGGTGAGGCTCCCGAGATCGCACGAGGTGACCGGCGGGCACGATCGACGTCAGCGGGTTCGGCGCAGGCCACCGCGCAGGGCCACGACGCCGGCCACGGCGGCGAGCGGGCCGATCACGGCCCAGACCCTGTTGCCGGACATGGAACTGCCGCCAAGCAGGTCCAGGCCCTGCAGCGTCCACACTGCCCCGGACAGGATGAGCAGCAGTCCGCCCACGATCAGAATCCATCGCATGCGGGCATTGTGGCGCAGCGGGAATCCTTACGCCATGCCCCACTCGGCGCGCAGGCCGCGCAGCATGTCGTGGAAGGTCGGGAACGTCTTCTTCACGCACTGCGGGTCGTCGAGGGTGATGCCGGGCGTACGCAGGCCGGTGATGGAGAAGCTCATGGCGATGCGGTGGTCGGCGAAGCAGGCGATCTCCGCACCGGCCGGGGTGCCGGGCTGGATCTCGATCCAGTCGCGGCCCGTGGCGACCGTGATGCCCAGCCGGCGCAGGTTCTCCTCGCAGGCGGCCAGGCGGTCGCACTCCTTGACCCGGGTGTTGTAGACGTCCTCGATGCGTACCGGGCCGGTCGCGAACGGCGCGATGGCCGCCAGCGTCGGCATGGTGTCGGAGATGTCGCGCATGTTGACCGTGACGCCGCTCAGCGACGCCGGCCCGGTCACCGTCGTCGACGTGGCGTCCTGGCGCACGTCGCAGCCCATCCGGCGCAGCACGTCGGCGAAGCGCACGTCGCCCTGCAGGCTGCCGGTGCCCAGGCCGGGGACGGTCACCGTACGGCCGGTGACGGCCGCGGCGGCCAGCACGTACGAGGCGCTCGACGCGTCGGGCTCGATGTCGTAGTCGCGCGGGCCGTAGGGGGCGGCGGGCACGTGGAACGTGTCGCCGTCGCGCTCGACGCACACGCCGAACTGGCCCATCATCGCCAGGGTCATCTCCACGTACGGCACCGACACCATGCCCGTGACGGTGATCGCCAGGCCGTCGGCGGCCAGCGGACCGGCCAGCAGCAGGGCGGTCAGGAACTGCGACGAGATGCTCGCGTCCAGGTTCAGCGCGCCGCCCTTGAGGCCGCGGCCCACCACGGTGAACGGCAGCCGGCCCGGCTCGCCGTCCTCACGGATCTCCACGCCCAGGGTGCGCAGGGCGCCAATCAGCGGGTCCATGGGCCGGCGACGCATCTGCGCGGACGCGTCGAACGCGTACTCGCCGTGGCCCACCGCGGCCAGCGCGGGCAGGAAGCGTGACGCGGTGCCCGCGTCGCGGGTGTACGCCCGGGCGGCGGCCAGCGGCGGCCCGTCCGGGTGTCCGGTGACCACCCACGCGTCGTCAGCGGCGACGTTCACGTCGATACCCAGGGCCCGCAGGCCGTCGGCGAACGCCTCGGTGTCATCGGAGCGCAGCGGGTGGCGCAGGGTGGTGACCCCGTGGGCCGCGGCCGCCAGGAACAACGCCCGCGCCATGATCGACTTGGAGCCGGGAACCCGAACGACCGTCGCACTCATGGCGACGATCCTAGTGCGTCACCCGGACGTGGGCCGCCGCCGCGTCACGCCACGATCACCGCCCGGATCGGGCAACATGTCCGCATTGGTGCCCGCACGGCCGCGCCAGGTCCCATCGTCGGCCGCGCGGGCACCGTCCTTCGACAACCAAGGAGCACCCATGGCGGTCTGCGACACGTGCGGCAACGACTACTGGCTCTCGTTCGAGATCCACACGGTGGGCGGCTTCACCCACACGTTCGACTCGTTCGAGTGCGCCGTGCAGCGGCTGGCCCCGATCTGCGAACACTGCGCGTGCCGGATCATCGGGCACGGCGTCGAGGTCGCCGGCCGGTTCTTCTGCTCGGGCCACTGTGCCCGTACGGCCGACGGGGAGGGCGACGGCGCGCAGATCCGCGTCGCCGTGGGCGCCCGGCCGGCCTGAACCGGTCACGACAGTACGATCGCGACGTGATCCCGCACGTCGCCCGCTTCGCCGATCTGACGCCGACGGCGCTGTACAACATCCTGCGCCTGCGCGTCGACGTGTTCATCGTCGAGCAGGAATGCGCCTATCCCGACCTCGACGGGCTCGACCTGCTGGAGACCACCCGGCACCTGTGGTTCGCCCCGCCGGACGAACCCGACCGGCCGGCGGCGTACCTGCGGCTGATGTCCGGCCCCGACGGCGACCGGATCGGCCGGGTGTGCACGGCCGCGACGGCGCGCGGGGCCGGGCTGGCCGGCCGGCTCATGGCCGCCGCGCTCGACCTCGCGACCCCGCCGGTACGGCTCAACGCGCAGGCGTACCTAACCGGGTTCTACGAGCGGTACGGCTTTATCGCCGACGGCCCGGAGTTCCTCGACGACGGCATCCCGCACGTGCCGATGCTACGGAAGGCTTGACACGATCTCCCGCACCGTGCGGCGGCGGCCCGTGTAGAACGGGGTCTCCTCGCGCACGTGTCGCCGGGCCCCCGAGGCCCGCAGGTCACGCATCAGGTCCACGATGCGGTGCAGGTCGTCGGCCTCGAACGCGAGCATCCACTCGTAGTCGCCCAACGCGAACGACGCCACCGTGTTGGCGCGCACGTCCGCGTACCCCCGGGCCATGCGGCCGTGCTCGGCCAGCAGCTCGCGGCGCTGCGCGTCCGGCAACAGATACCACTCGTACGAGCGCACGAACGGGTACACGCACAGGTACGCCCGGGGGTCCTCGCCGGCCAGGAACGCCGGCACGTGGCTCTTGTTGAACTCGGCCGGCCGGTGCAGGGCCAGCTGCGACCACACCGGCGCCAGGTGCGTGCCGAGCTTCGTGCGGCGCAGCAGCCCGTACGCGTCCTGCAGCGCGTCGGCGCTCGGCGCGTGCCACCAGACCATCAGGTCCGCGTCGGCACGCAGGCCGGCCACGTCGTACGTGCCGCGCACCACCACGTCGTCCTTGGCCAGGGTGGCGAACAGGTCCTCCACCTCGCCGGCCAGGTCGTCGCGCAGCGCCGCACCCAGGGGGGTGACCGCCTTGAACACCGACCACATGGTGTACCGGATGCTGGCGTTCAGCTCGCGCAACCGCGCGGCGTTGGTCTGCTCGTCGCTCATGTCGTCCTCCGGTCCGGCGCCGCGCTCACGTACGCGGACGATTGTGCCAAGTCGGCCCAGACCCGCTCGGCGGCGGCCTGCCCGGACGTGACGCAGGCCGGAATGCCCACCCCGTCGACGGCCGCCCCGGCGATCGCCAGCCCGGCCGGCAACCCCGCCCGCGCCGCCGCGACCTGGTCCAGGTGCCCCGGCGCGTACTGCGGCAGGGCGCCGCCCCACCGCGCCACCAGCGCCTCCACCGGGTCCGGCAGCGCATGGCCCACGAGGTCGGCCAGCTCGCGGCAGACCAGCCGGACAAGGTCCTCATCGGTGGCCTGGAGCACCGACGTGTCGCCGTAGCGGCCCAGCGACGCGCGCACCAGCACCGTCCCGTCGCCGCGCCGCAGGTGGGCCCACTTGGTGGTGAAGAACGTCGCCGCCTTCACCGCGTACCCCTGGTCGGCCGGGACGAGGAACCCCGACAGGTCGGGCAGCGGCGTGCCGGCCGGCAGGGCGAGCGACACCAGCGCGATGCTCGCGTAGTCCAGCCCGCCCAGCGCGTCCGCGGCCCCCGGCGCCACCGTCTCCAGCAGCCGCGCCGCGGGCTTCGCGGGCACGGCCAGCACGACGGCGTCCGCGTCCAGGTACTCGGGGTCGCGGGTCGCGCCGATCGTCAGCCGCCACCGCCCGCCCGAACGGGCGAGTTCACGCACGGGCAGCCCGGTGCGCACCGTCGCCCGCGCCAGCGCCGCCACGCCGTCAACCAGCCGGGACAGGCCGCCTTCCACGGTGGTGAAC
>JAEZGP010000588.1 GCA_023437285.1 Actinomycetes bacterium
CCCGCAACATCGTGGCCGGCGGCCCGGCGGCCGGGCGGCCCGGGGCCGGCGAGGCGCCGACCGTCATGATGCACCTCGCCGCCGCCGCGGCGCCGCCGCCGATGGGCGCGACCAGCCGGGAAGCGGCGGCCGCCTCGCTGCTGCACTACCTGGGCCAGACGTCGCCGGAGACCGTGTCGACGATGTTCCGGGCCACCGTGCCGTCGTGGCAGCGGGTCCTCGCGGCGGCGGAGTTCTTCTCCACCGGCCACCCCGCCACGTGGGCGTTCCTGTCGCCGATCGGCATCCTGCACATGTTCCGGGAGTACTTCTTCGAGCTGGGCACGTTCCTCGGCCCACCCGTCGGCCACGTGTGGATCAGCCCGGGCGGCACGGTCGAGCTCGTCGAGGTCAACACGCGCCGCACGCTCACCGAACGTACGGTCGAGCAGAGCATCGAGACCACCGACAAGTCCGAGGTGTCGCAGACCGACCGCGACGAACTGTCGGACGCCGTGAAGGTCGAGAACGCCAACGACGTGCGGCTCGGGGTGACCGCCACGGGCAGCGGCGGGGTGGCGAGCATCTTCCAGGCCAGCGCCAGCGCCAGCTTCAACATCGACTCCTCGCGCCGGCAGGCGCAGGAGCAGACCCACAAGCACATGCGCGAGCAGAGTTCCAAGCTGTCCAGCGAGGTGCGGCAGAACTACAAGACCACCTTCCGTACGGTCACCGAGACCACGGACACCTCCAGCCGCAGGTACGTGCTGCAGAACACCACCGACCGGCTGGTCAGCTACCAGCTGTCGCGCAAGATGCGCAAGGTCGCCGTGCAGGTGCAGGACCTGGGCCAGCAGCTGTGCTGGCAGCTCTACGTCGACAACCCGGGCGACACGCTGGGCCTGGGCGAGTTCGTGCACACCTCGTCGGCGGCGGCCGACCCGGGCGTGAAGCCGCCGGACGTCAAGCCGTACCCGGCGCCCATCGAGAAGACCTACAACCTGGCGATCCCGTTCATCCTCTACCAGGGTGCCGACGACGACGCGGAGAACACGTACGCGCGCTCCACGGACAACGCCGACCACGGCATCTTCGTACCGGACGTGGGTACCGACGACATCATCCAGTTCAAGCACTCGTTCACCGTGCCGCCCCCGCCGCCGGGCATGGTGCTCACCCGCATCGGCTCCATCGACTTCCACGGCGCGCAGGTGAGCTTCACCGTCGACGAGGCGGGCCTGCTGCCCAACCCCGACCCGGCCACGAACCGCTTCACCATCCAGCTCACCCACGCGAACTTCGGCGGCAAGCAGGCCGTCCCGTTCGACGTGACGCTCGTCTACGAGGCCACCGCCCAGGCGAAGGCCGACATCGACAAGCTCAACGCGGACGCGAAGACCGCGTACAACGACGAGGTCGCGGTGAAGAAGGAGCAGCTGTTCTACGACACGCTGCGGGCCCGCCTCAAGCTGGTCAGCAACGTACGGCCGCGGCCGGCGGCCGACCTGCGTGAGGAGGAGCGCAGCGTCATCTACCGGGCCGTGATCAGCCGCCTCTACGGCAAGGAGACCGGCTGGAGCAACGACGACTACCACGTCGCGTCCGAGCTGATCCGCTACCTGTTCGACGTGGACGCCATGCTGTACTTCGTGGCGCCCGACTGGTGGCGCCCACGCCAGCAGAAGCTCGCGTCCAAGGACAACCAGGGCTCCCTACAGCCGACGATCATCGCGGAGCCGGCGGTGAGCGACAAGGTGCTCTGGCTCGGCAGGCGCAAGCCGGTCGTGCTGCCGGGCCACCGGCCCTACTACCTGATCACCGAGGAGACCGCACCCGCGCCGCAGGGCGCCTCGCTGGGCTGGCTCATCCAACTCGACGGCGACGCGCACCGCAACGCGTTCCTGAACTCGCCGTGGGTCAAGGCGGTGCTGCCGATCCGCCCCGGCCGCGAGCGCGACGCGATGGCGTGGCTACGCCGCCCCGAGGTCGCCGGCACGGACGGCCTCGACGAGGCCTACCCGTACGACGCGACCCAGGACCCGCCGGAGTACGAGGGCGCCACGATCGCACAGGTCCTCCTCATGATCGCCGACAAGATCCAGGCCGAGTACCAGCGTTCGCTCACGCCCGTACCGGTCGACGACACGGTGGTGAACACGCAGATGGCGCTGCCGGCGGAGACCGTGTTCGCCAACGGCTTCGACCCGCTGGAGGGCGGCATCGCCTTCGGCAAGGAGCCGTTCGAGGTGTTCAGCCAGTGGATCGAAATCCTGCCCACCGACCAGGTGGTGGCCACGGAATACGACCTCAACGCCCAGTAACAAGGTCCCCCGCGACGCCGTGCACCGCAGCGCGACACCCACGACGCCGTGCGATGCCGTGACGCCCACGACGCCGCGCGACGCCGTGACGCCGGGCGACGCCCGCGCCGCCCAACCGCACCGGATCTTGGGGGCAAACCCGACCTATAAGTGGGTTTTGCCCCCAAGATCCACTGCGTCGGGCGGCGCGACGCCAGCCGGTCCCGGCGCCCGGCGCCAAAAGCCCGGTTACTGGCACCGAACTCCCAGTTACCACCAACGGCCCGGGTTGCCGGCGCCGAACTCCGGTTGCCAGCGCCAACGGCCCGGTTACTAGCGCCAACGGCCCGGTTGCCGGCGCCGAACTCCCGGTTGCCGGCGCCGAGCTCCCCGTTGGCCGAGCTCCCCGTGGCCGGCCGCTTGGGCGGCGACGACCTCGCGGCCGGCGCCTGGTTCAGCGGACAGCTCAGCCCCGGATCGGGTCGCGACCGCGGGGGCCGCCCCGGATCGGGTCGCGGCCCGGGGTGGCCACCCGGGGTCGCGACCCGTTGCCTACTCCGGGAGCCGGACGATGCTCGCCGCGTGGTTCGGGCGGGTACCGGTGCCGCAGCCGAGCCGGTTGGTGGTGAACGCGATGTCGTCGAGCCACAGGTCGTAGCGGTTGGGGCTGGGGTTGCCCTGGTAGAGCTGCCAACCGATCTTGATCGTGTCCACGGTGGGTAGGACGAAGTCGACCGGCGCGCCGCCGTGCTCGGTGGTCGAGACGGTCATGTCGGGCTGCGCTACGCCGTCGATCCACACGGTGATGCGGTTGTTCGGGGCGTACCACTGGAATTCGACACACTGCCAGCGGTCCTCGACGACGGGGGCGGACTCGCGCCAGTTGGTCCAGTCGCCGGTCGGGCCGCCGTCCGCGCCGACGCCCCAGAAACTTCCCGGCGGGGTGACCGACGGGGCGTACTGGCCGCCGAACGGTCGTACGACCTCCTTGCTGCCCGAGCCGGTGGCCTCGACGAGGGTGAAGTGGGCCCAGTCGGGGGCGGTGGGGAACTCGTCGACCTTCACGCGGAACCGGCCGTAGAAGCTGTTGCCGGGGGCGGAGAAGTCGACGACCTTGAGAAACGCCATGCCGTTGCCCTCGGTGTGCACGCGCAGCACCTTGCCGGCGCGGCCGGCGCGCTCGACGGTGAGCGTGCCGTGTTTGGTGTCGAGGCCCCACTTGAGGCTGCTGGCCCCGCCGACCGGGTGCGACTCGAAGTCCTCGCAGAACAGCGCGCCGCGCGGCGGGCAGCCGCCGGGTTGCGCGCCGGAGGCGGTAACGGGCGTGGTGGCCAGCGCGGCGGCGGCGAGCGCGCCGATCGTTACCAGCGCACGGATCTTTCTCATGCCGAACTCCTGTCGGTCGCGGGGACAA